>JARYLX010000076.1 GCA_029907415.1 Melioribacter sp. | reverse complement strand
TATCTTGCTAATTTTGCAGGTGGTCTTGTCTGCGAAGAAGTTGGTATTGTGCCAATTTCAATTGACAAATTGTTCAACGAAGTAATTGACGAGATAAAAGAATGAACAGAATAAAAGAACTCGACGAACTTATTGAAATTAGAAATGAACTTAAAAAGCAGAATAAAATTGTTGTTTTCACAAATGGCTGTTTTGATATACTTCATGCAGGACATGTCGACTATCTCAATAAAGCAAAGTCTCTTGGAGATATCTTAATTGTTGCTGTTAATTCAGATACATCAATGAGAAAAATAAAAGGCAACAGGCGACCAATTGTTCCTCAAAATGAAAGAGCTTTTATAATTTCTAACTTAAAAGCTGTTGATTATGTAACAATTTTCGAAGAAGAAACTCCTTACGAAGTTATTAAAAAATTAATACCGGATGTTCTCGTAAAAGGTGCTGACTGGTCTAAAGATAAAATTGTTGGAAGTGATATTGTTGAAGCTGCAGGCGGAAAAGTAGAAACAATTGAGTTCGTTAATTTTCAATCAACAACAAATATAATTAATACAATACTCGAGAAATTCAAAGAATGATTCAACCATTAAAAAAAACAAAAACTAAACGCTCTTTATCCAGAAAAATTATCAATACTTTCATTGGCATATTTCTCGGGATAATATTTTTATTTATTCTTTTTATTGGTTTTTCACAGACAAGAACTTTTCGCGAGCTTTTCAGGAACAAAGTAATTGAACTGGTTAACAATGAAATTAATGGAAAGCTAAATATTGAAAAAATTGATGGAACAATTCTTACTTCCCTTTTTTTAAGAAACACTTCCGTTAAGATTAACGATGATACACTTCTTTATGCAAATAAAATCGAGATAAAAATTAGTCCGCTTCAACTTATATTAAAAAAAATCTATGTAAGAAAAATTTCTCTTGAAAATGCTGAAATAAATTTGCTTCAGCACGAGGATAGTACATGGAATTATCAAAAGCTGCTTAAACCCAAATTAGAAGATACAACAAAATCTACATTTCCTTTTTACATACAGATTAATGATTTTCAATTAAAAAACATAAACATTGTAAAACAAACTTTCGACAACATTAAGTCCAATAAATTCTACAACAACATTAATTATGATGACATTCAAATCAAAAATCTAAATTTATCTGCTCAGGCATTTATCGACATTAATAATTCAGATTATTTATTCTTACTGAAAGAATTCTCTTTCAAACCAAATCTTAATCGATTTACACTAAAAAATATTTCAGGAAATTTTGCAGTCACAAAAAATTTTGCTGCAGTTACAAATTTTGCTTTAGAAACAGACAGCAGCGACATCAGATTAAATGCAAGACTTGACAGCTTGAATCTATTCGGTAATGTTGAGTTGAATGATTTTAAAAACTGTCCTGTAACAATTGAACTCAATATAAATTCATTCAACTTTGCTGATTTATCATCATTTATAAAAAGTACTGAAATTTTAAGAGGCAACTCTTCGCTCAAATTATATGCAAAAGGAAAGTTTGGAGATTTCAATATTCAAAAACTTATTCTCGATTACAGAAAATCTCATATCGAAATTAATGGAAGAATGCTCAATCTAAATAAACCGGAGAAATTATTTATTGATGCAAAAATTGTTGACACAGATATTAATTATAAAGATGTGATTGCTCTTCTCCCCGATTTGAAATTGCCCGAATTTGCAAAACTTTCGGTATCTTCTGTAAACATTGAATTCAAAGGAGAACCTACAAATTTCAAAACAAAATTTGCAGGAAATATTGAAGACGGAAATTTAGCATTTGATTGTTCACTCAATCTAAAAAAGAGCCCAATTATTTATGACATAAAATTCAAAACAAACAACATAAATTTAGAACCATTACTTGGCTTTAGGACAATTCTTAATTCATCTGGTTTCTTAACTGGAAAAGGAACAAAACCTGCTGAACTATTAAGTGACTTCAAATTCAATGCAGAAAATTCCTTTATTAATGATGTGCAAATTGATAAACTTGTTGCAACTGCAAAAGCTCAAAACAAAAACATTAATCTGGATATTGAAGGAAATTCTAAATTAACTGAAGCAATATTTTTGGGAAATATTGATTTCGTAAATGATACAATCCCAATTTATAGCATTGTTGGGAGTTTGAAAAATCTTGATTTATCTGATTTTACAAAAAAAGAAAGCGACAAAAGCAATCTAAATTTTTACTTTAGTGCAGAAGGTCAACATATTGACCCGGATAAAATTACAGGCACATTCTCATTTGGGATTGATTCATCAAAATTTAGAGAGACTGATATAAAATATTCAAGCATTGATGTAATACTTAAAAAGCAAGATACATACAGAACTATCAACATGATTTCGGATTTTGTTGATTTTAACATCGAGGGAGATTTTTCTTTAAGCCGGGCAATTGAACTGCTTTCATATGAATCCAAAGCACTTTCTAAAATTATTTCTGATAAACTAAATCAGTTAAATCCACTCGCTGTAATTTCAAAAGAAAGCAGGATTGACACTGTTCAAATAAATTTACCTGAAATTGCAAAACAAGATTTATCTTTCAATTTCAATTTTAAGCTGAAAGATTTTAGTTTAATTGCATCGCTTCTCGGTAATAAAAGACTGGATATTGTGGGAACAGGAAAAGGAAATATTAACAATCAATCATCAAATTTTTCAATCAACACATCACTCAATTTAGATTATTTTGTTCTAATGCAGAAAGATGAAACAATTTATATTTCTGATTTGGAAACCGATATTAATTTTACGCGCAATAATAATTACTTTTCATTCGATAAATTATTTGGGACAGTATCTCTAACAGGAAAAAGATTTTATTCAGGCGGCAACATTGAAAATATTGAAGCAGATGTAGTCTTCAATCAAAGTAAATTATTTTTTAATACAACAGCAGAAATCGAAAACTTAATAAAAGCGAATGCAGAAGGAATTGTTCTTATAACACCTGTTGAACAACAAATTTTATTGAACGATTTATCAATTGATTTTCAGAATATAAATTGGAAAAACAGGGATACAATAAAAGTTCTCTTCAATCCGAATTATTTTAAAATTAAAAACCTCGCTTTAATTCACGATACTTCTTCTATTATTGCAAGTGGAATTATTGAATCAACCGGCAAACAAAATTTGCAATTAAACTTCAACAATATCTCCGGCAAAATTTTGAGTAATTATTTATTAGGTTCAATTAATCCATTTCTTAAAGCAGATTGTGATATAAACATTTCTGTTAATGGCGAGTTCAAAGACCCAAGAATATTAACAAGTGTTAATGTTAATGATATTTCATATTCAAAAAGAAAATTAGGAAATCTTACTGGTACGATTAATTATGAAAACAAAAAAATATGGACCAATATTAAATATCTGGATTCAACTTATAATTATAACAATCCGCTTTTTACAATAACTGGAAGCATTCCCGTAAACTTAAGTTTTGAATCTGTTAAAGATAGAATTATAAAAGATGAAGAGATTGCAATAAAAATAAAATCAGAAAACTTTAATATAAGTTCTCTTGAAAATCTTATTCCAAACATTATTGAGCAGCGAGGTAATTTAATTACTGAAATTGATGTAACTGGCAGACTTAACAAACCTGAATTTTCAGGTTATATGAATCTAATCAAAGGGCATTTTAAATCTCTTAACAATAATCTAAATTATGAATGCGGAATTAAACTAAAATTTGAAAAAAATAAAATTTCTGTGGATAGTTTACTGCTTGCTAACGCTGGAGGAACTCGTTATGGTGGTAAAATTTCAGGTTATGGAAATATTCTTTATGATGGTTTATCAATCAAAGATGTATCAATAAATGTGAATGGCAATATTGCACTTTTGAGTGAGTTATCAAGGCAGACAAGTCCATATCTCTATGGTGACCTTGTTGTGGAAACAAATCCTGATTGCCAGCTTACATGGAAAGATAGCAAATTATTTTTTAAAGGTAATGTTTTACTTAAACAAACAAATTTAATTTACACAGTCAGCAGTGACAATTATCAGAATTCAGGAAGTAATTTTAAAATAACTTATGTTGTTGATTCATCAAAAATTGATAAAGAATTATTAAGATTTAGTGAAATACTCGAAGCAGAAAAAAATCTTAAAAAGCAAAATGAGAATTTGAAAGAAAAAGAATTTAAGTTTGATTATGATATTGGAATTAAAGTAGATAACATTGCGCAAATGACCTTCATCTTATCTCAAGCTGCAAATCAAAAATTATTTGTTGAGATGACCGGTGAATTAAAATATGAATTCATAGATGGAGTAACACGAGCACAGGGTTCATTTCAATTAATGCAGGGTTCAAAATTAGAATTCTTCAAATCATTTGATGCAGAAGGCGTAATAAGATTTGAAAGTAATATTACAGACCCATATCTTGATATTATTGCAACTTATACAAATGATTATATTAATCCGAGGGAGCTTAACGCAGCTCCTCAAGAAGTTGCTGTAAAAATTAAAATCAAAGGACTACTTTCTGAAATAGGAAAAAACCTTGCAAATAATCCTGAAAGCATTGGAGTTTATGTTGGAACAAGAAATATTCAAAATAACATTAAAGATACCCGTTATGATTATTCAGATGCCTTTTCTTTCATACTTCTTGGAAAATTTAAAGATGATTTAACTGCACAGGATAGAGCAGAAACCGCAGGTTTAATTACAGATGTTCAGAATTCTGCTACATCATTTCTTGGTTCAATGCTTACAAGCTTTGTGAATTCTGCTGTTGGCGATTTAGTTAATAACATTCAAATTAGCAGAATTGGAGAACATACAAAATTCAGTTTCTCGGGAAGAATTCAAAATCTTCGTTACAGCATTGGAGGTACAACAGAAGTTTTTCAAAATATAAACAAGGCAAATATTAAAATTGAGTATCCATTTAATCCTAATTTTTTAATTCGAGTTGAAAGAAAAGACCCAATTGTACAAAAATACAGTTTTGACGAAAAAATAAATGAATTAGCACTTAAATACAGGTTTGTATTCTGATGAAGAAAAAAATAAAATCATTTTTTAAAAACAATCCATCTCTCAAAATAAAATCAAAAGAGCTTGCCGAGAGACTCAGTATATTCGACAGTTATGAATATGCCGAATTAAAATATTATTTACATAAACTTACAGAAGAAGGATTTCTCGAAAAATCCGGCAAGCGTTATCAACTTAATCGTTATGGCAGCGAAAAATTAATAGGCACTCTGCAAATAATTTCAGATGGCGATTATGGCTTTGTAATTCTGAATAATCAAAATATCAAAGATGTTTTTATTGCAGGAAAAAATCTTAATACAGCTTTTGATGGTGATATTGTTGAAGTAAAATTACTTGAGCGTCAAAGAGGCAAAAATATCGAAGGAACAATTGTCGACATTGTTGAACGAAACAGAAAAGAAATTGTAGGTACACTTCAGAAAAGTAATTCATTCTATTTTGTAATTCCTGATGATAAAAAAATTCATCGTGATATTTATATTTCTTCAAAAAATCTTGGCAGCGCAAAAGCTGGAGATAAAGTAGTAGTTGGAAATATTAAATGGATTTCACCTAATCTTAACCCTGAAGGAAAAATAATTGAAGTTCTTGGAAAAGCAGGTTCATTCGATGTTGAAATTGCTTCTATAGCTCGAGAATTTGAACTTCCCTATAAATTCCCAAATTCTGTATTAAAAGAAGCTGAAAAAATCACAGAAGAAATTCCCGAAGCCGAATTCAAAAAAAGAATTGATTTAAGAGATAAAATTATTTTTACAATTGACCCTGAAGATGCAAAAGATTTTGATGATGCTGTCTCTGTAGAAATACTTAAAAATGGAAATTTTCTGCTTGGTGTTCATATTGCGGATGTAAGTCACTATGTCAGAGAAAATTCTGCAACTTACAAAGAAGCTCTTAAGAGAGGCACAAGTGTTTATCTAGTTGGAAAAGTTATTCCAATGCTTCCCGAAAAATTATCAAATCAAATTTGTTCACTTGTACCAGGTAAAGACAGATTAACCTTTTCAGTTTTAGCAGAAGTTACTCCTACTGGAAAAATTGTCAATTATGAAATTCACAAATCTATTATTAACAGCAAAAGAAGATTTACTTATGAAGAAGTTCAAAAAATAATTGACGAGGGGCAAGGAGATTTTTATGAACAAATTGCATTACTTAATAAAATTGCAAAAGTGTTAAGAGAAAAAAGAATTAAGAAAGGCAGTATAAACTTTTTTACGCCTGAAGTTGTCTTTAAACTGGACAAAAATGGAAAACCTGTAGAAATAGGTATTAAACAAGTTGGAGAAAGTCATAATTTAATTGAAGAACTTATGCTTATGGCAAATCAAATAATTGCAACACATGTTCAGCCGAAAAAAGGAGAAGAGATTTATCCTTTTGTATATCGCGTTCATGACCAACCGGATAAAGAAAAGATAATAGAGTTTGCAAGATTTGTTCGCTCTCTTGGTTATTCATTTGATCCAAACAGTTCAAATAAATCTAAAGAATTTCAAAAACTTCTTGATAGCGTAAAAGGAACTGAAGAAGAGGCCGTTGTAAATGAAATTGCAATCCGTTCTATGGCAAAAGCAATTTACTCAACAAAAAATATTGGTCATTATGGGCTTGGATTTAAGTATTATACACACTTTACATCGCCTATCAGAAGATTTCCTGATTTAATCGTTCACAACTTGATTTATAATTACTTACAAAATAAGCTGGAGAAAAAATATAACATTGAAGATTTAGAAAAAATTTGCGAACATACTTCTGAAAGAGAAAGAACTGCTATTAATGCAGAAAGATTATCTGTAAAACTGAAACAAATTGAATATCTTAAAAGTAAAGTGGGACAGGAATTTCACGGTGTTGTATCTGGAATAACAAACTTTGGAATTTTTGTCGAACTAAGCCAGAATCTTGCAGAAGGCTTAATTCGATATCGAGATATGGATGATGATTATTACATATTTGATGAAAAAAATTATTCAATAACTGGGAAAAGCACTGGAAGAAGAATTCGTCTGGGTGATAAAATAAATGTAAAATTAATTCGTGTAGATGAAGAAAAAAGAGAAATCGATTTTAAGCTGATTAATTAATCAATCTGTTAGTCATCAATGGCGAGGTAAAGTATGAAAAAGTTTATTTTTTTACTTGTTGCAATTTTTTTAACAACCTGTAATATATTTTCTCAATTTGGACAAAACAGAGTTCAATATAAAAATCATAATTGGTTTTACATTCAGACAAAACATTTTGATATCTACTTTTCAAATGGTGGAGAAAAAATTGCAGAGTTTACAGCAGCTGTAGCTGAAGATGCACTGCGTAAACTACAGCAAGATTTTAATTATGAAATTAATAATAGAATAACACTTGTTGTTTACAATTCACACAACGATTTTCAGGAAACAAATATTACAGATGAATATCTTGGGCAAGGTGTTGGCGGCTTTACAGAACCATTTAAGAATCGAGTAGTTTTTCCATTCGAAGGTTCTTATGAAAAATTTCGTCATGTAATTCACCATGAACTTGTTCATGCTGTAATGCAGGATATGTATTTCGGTGGTTCAATTCAAAATGTAATTTCAAAAGGTATTACTCTTCAACTTCCCCACTGGTTCATGGAAGGCAGTGCAGAATATTTTTCACAGGGCTGGGAAACTTATACAGATATGTTTATAAGAAATGCAATTATCAGCGAATCATTACCTGATATTAATCAACTTAGCGGATATCTCGGCTATCGCGGCGGCCAATCAGTTTTTAAATATATTGCCGATACTTATGGGAGACAAAAATTAGGTGAACTTATCAATAAGATTCAGGGCCTTGGTTCTCTCGAAGCTGCACTAAAATCTTCTATTGGTATTGAATTAGAAGAACTAAATGAACGTTGGAAAAAAAGTTTGAAAAAAGAATATTGGCCAGATATTGCAAAATATCAGGACCCTGACGAGTTTGCAAAAAGACTAACAGATAATAAAAAATCTTACGGCTTTTACAATACAAGTCCTTCAATTTCACCTCAAGGAGATAAAATTGCTTTTATTTCGGATAGAGACATTTATCTTGATGTTTATATCATGGATGCATTAACTGGAAAAATTATTAAAAAAGTTGTTGAAAGCGGGAAGACAACAGACTTCGAAGAATTGACCGTACTACACCCATCAATTGCATGGTCGCCAGATAATATTAGAATTGCTCTTTCAACTAAAAAAGAAGGATATGATGTAATTACAATTATCAATACAAATACAGAAAAAAGTTATGATTTACCATTTAAGTTCGATGGCATTGAATCAGTTGATTGGTCGCGTGATGGAGATAAACTGGCTTTCGTAGCGCATAATTCAACTCAATCTGATATTTATATTTATAATTTGAAAACAAATGAACTTATAAATCTTACAGATGACATTTTTAGTGATAATGACCCAGTCTGGACACCAGATTCAAAAAAAATAATTTTTTCATCGGATAGAGAAAATTATGTCATTCCATCAATGTTAACTTCTGATTTTATGATGAGCAATCATAATTACAAACAGTTAGACCTTTATATCATAAACATAGAAACAAAAGAAATTAAAAGATTAACCGATTGGCCATTGAGCAATGAACGATATCCCGAAGTATCGCCTGATGGCAAAGAAATTTTATTTATATCCGATAAAAATGGAATTAATAATATTTATAAAAAATCAATTGCTAAAGCTGATAGTTTAGATGCTATCGAACTGCTTAATGAAAAGTCTGTACCAATAACTAATTCACTTAGTGAAATAAGTCAACCATCAATTTCATACGACGGAAAGAAATTGGTATTTACAGCTTTATATAAACTAGGTTACAACATTTTTATGCTAAACAATCCTTTTGAAATGAATGCAATAGCAGACTCATTACAACCAACAAATTATATGACTTTGCTGCAATCAAAGAGAAATGAAACAACTTCCCTTTTTACCCAAGAACAGGATACTACTAAGATTGATACCACAAAAACTCTTACTCAGGAAAAAACAGATTCTACACAAATAAAAGAAAGAAAAATTTTTGTTGGTTCATATATAGCAAAATCTGAAGTAAAAAAAGATTCATCAAAAGTTGATTACAGCAGATACATATTTGGAGCTACAAACGAAGAAAGTGACAGTGCAAGAATTGAAAGACGTAAACAACTTTTTACAGAAAAATTAGATTCACAAGGGAATTTTCTTGTAAATCGTTACAAAGTTAATTTCTCGCCAGATTTAATATATGCAAATGCTGGCTACAGCACTCTTTACGGCTTGCAGGGTACAACTATTCTGGCTTTCAGTGATGTGCTTGGAAATCATAGATTAATTGGAATAACAAGTTTACAAATTGATATTAAAAACAGCGATTATGGTTTAGCTTATTACTATCTTGAAAATAGACTTGATTTGGGTTTTGAAGCATTCCATACAGCAAGATTTTTATACCGAACTTCATTTTTTGGTTACGATTTATACCGCTTTAGAAATTTTGGCTTTGTAGCTTCTGCAAGTTATCCATTTAATAGATTCTACAGACTTGATGGTTCATTAAGTTTGATGAGTGTAACTGCAGAAAACCTGGACAATATTTTTCAACCAATAGATAAATCTACTTATCTCGTTCCTGCTGTAAGCTTTGTTCATGACAATACTCTCGAAGGATATACTTCTCCAATTGAAGGGACAAGATATGCTTTAACAGTTTTTGGAGACCCTGGATTATCAAGAAGACAGCAAAGTTTTTATTCTCTTAACATTGATTACAGAACTTACTTCCGTTTCTTATTCGATAACTCTTTTGCTTTTAGATTATCAGGAGGTTATTCGGGCGGTGGAAATCCACAAAGATTTTTCCTTGGTGGAACAGAAAACTGGATAAATAGAAATTTTGCAACCGAAGATATCCCAATTGAAAATGCATCTGACTTTGCATTTCTATCTCCTGCTATGCCTTTAAGAGGTTATGATTATGCCGAAAAAATTGGAACTAAATATTCTCTTCTTAATATGGAACTTCGTCTTCCATTAATAAGATATTTAGTAACAGGTCCTTTACCACTTTTATTCCAGAATATTCTTGGTGTTGCTTTTCTTGATGCAGGTTCTGCATGGAACGATACACAAAAGTTAAAACTTTTTGGTCGTAATCAAGATAACAGTATCGTAACACAAGATTTATTAATTGGCACTGGTTTTGGCTTTAGAATATATATGTTATTTTTATGGAAAATAGATATAGCTTGGAAATGGAACCTCGATAGATTTTCAACACCCCGTTATTACATTTCAATAGGAATGGATTTTTAAAAAAATGGGTGCTTTTTTGGGCACCCTTTTCATTTCTATTATTTCTTGTCAGAATTATTATTTTTATTTGAAGAATTATTACTGGATTTCAACTTATAATCTGTATGATAAAAACCTGTACCTTTAAATAGTGGACCAGCTCCAGGACCAATCAGTCTTCTTAACTGTCCCTTACATTTTGGACATTCTGTGAGCGGAGCTTCTGTCATATTCTGAAATTCTTCAAAAATATAACCACAATCAATACACTTATAATCATAAGTTGGCATAATTAACCTCCATTACTTTATTTTTACCACAAAGACAAAATTTTAACTTATAAAAATAAAGATAGTTTCAGATAAAAACACGAATGTTATTTAATTCTTTTTTTGCATATTGAATTGTTAAATTCTTAAAAACTATGAAAAAAAATATATTACTCACATTACTTTTTATTTTATTTTTAAGTGGCTGTCTAAACTATATGCAGGTAACAACTATCAAAAAAGACGGCAGCGGCAATATGTTTATTCATTACTGGATGAAATGGACAAATCCCAGAGATTCAATAATTGTAGAACAACTTGGTTTGTTCAATCGTGATTCTGTTTACAAAGAATTCAGTTCTCAATACAGTTCAATAACCAATGTTGAGGTTTATAAAAATTAATGGAGAAATTTTTCAAAAGAGAAATTTTATATATTTTTA
>JARYLX010000075.1 GCA_029907415.1 Melioribacter sp. | reverse complement strand
AAATGTTTCTTCTGTCGAAAGAAATTATGAAAATACTTTTATAGTCAGAGCTGGGTTTGAATATGATGTAAACTCTGCTTTCAAATTAAGAGGCGGAATATTCTATGATAGAAATCCAGTTAAAACTGAATATGTTGAGCCAACTTTACCTGATGCTGATAGAGTAGGATTGAATATTGGTTATGGAGCAAAGTTAACAGAAAATCTGCATCTTGATATTTCGTATTTATTGCTTTTATTCTCTGATAGAAAAGTATCTAATTCCAAATTTGGATTTAATGGAACATATTCAAATACTGCTCATCTGTTCGGGGTTAATTTAGCATATTCATTATAATTAACGAGATTATTTAATGCTCTGTATCTCTTATTTTTAGGAGATACAGAGTATTCTGTTTATTTAAGAACTCGAGATTTGGCTGATTAAAGTAACTGATATATCTGATTAAAAAGCAAATTATAGATATTACTCTCATTTTTTGATAATGTCATTTAATAATAATAAATTTATAAAGCAAAGTATAACAAAATAAAGGTGAGCAAATTGGCATTCTCACTTAATAAAGTAATGTTAATTGGAAATTTAGGCGCTGATGCCGAGACAAGATTTACAACAAACAATGTAGCTATAACAACATTTCCTCTTGCTACATCAAGGAGTTACAAAAATCAGAATAATGAATGGGTAAGTGAAACTACCTGGCATAATATTGTATGTTTTAATTTATCAGATTTTTACAAACAAGCTCTCAAAAAAGGGAAAAGATTTTATATTGAAGGAAGAATAAATAAAAGAGAATATTCAATTAAAGATGAAAAAAGGTATGTGACAGAAATTGTTGCTGAACAAATAATTCCTCTTGATGCCAGAGAGCAGGTTGAATCTAATTCTGATACTGCAGCAACTAAGAGCGATGTTAATGTTGAAGGTGAAAATAGTGTTTCTCCAGATTTTAATTCTGGTTCGTCTTCACCAGATGATGATTTACCTTTTTAATTAGTATGTAGAATAAGTTAGGATTATTATCTCATTGGATTTTGATTGGTTATTACGCATTATAGTTTTGATTATATGTTTAATTTTATCTGCTTTCTTTTCTGGTTCAGAAGTTGCACTTTTTTCAATTGATAAAAAGAAAGTGCAAGAAATCAGAAAAGAGCATGGCTTAATGGGAGGGTATATTAATTTATTAATTGAAAATCCCCGAAGACTTCTTGTAACAATCTTATTAGGAAATACAATTGTAAATATTGCTGCATCAATTACATCTGTCCTGATTGCAATTGATATAGCAAGAATTTATAATATTTCAAAAGAAATAGCTTTAAGTGTTCAAATAATTTTACTTACAATAGTTATTCTTTTGATTGGTGAAATAACCCCAAAACTATGGGCTAATAGATATCCTGTTCAATTTGCAAAGATTGTATCAATTCCACTTTACTGGATTAGCGTAATATTTTTTCCAGTAGCTAAAATTTTGACAGATGTATTAAGAATCAGTACTTCGAAACTTAAGGCAAATAAATTAAAAACTGCATTGCATAGCACAGAAATTAGTGAACTAGCCGATTTAAGTCTTGAAAAAGGAACAATAGAACAGGATGAACAGGAATTAATTCAGGGAATCGTTTCATTCCGAAGTGTTACAGTAAGAGAAATTATGACTCCTCGTGTAGATATAATTGCTGTCCCATTAAATGCTACTTTTGAAGAATTAATGAAAACGATAACAGAATCAGGACACAGCAGAATACCACTTTACGGAAAAAGTTTAGATGACATTCAAGGAATAATTTATGCAAAAGATTTGCTTCCTTACTTGAAAAACCCTGAACTTCGTAGAACATTATCTCTCAAAAAAATTGCAAGAGAAGCTCTTTTTGTCCCTGAAACTAAGCATATTAACGATTTACTTCATGATTTTCAGGAAAAGAAACTCCATTTGGGTATTGTGGTTGATGAATATGGTGGCACTGCAGGATTAATTTCTCTCGAAGATATTCTTGAAGAAATAGTTGGTGATATTCGTGATGAATATGATAAAGAAGAATCACAAATCATAAAACTTTCTGAAAATGAATATCTTGTCAGTGGTAAACTGTCAATAGACGAGTTAAATGATTTACTAGATTTTAATTTTTCTTCAGAAAATAAAGATTATGATACTGTTGGAGGGTTTATTTTAAATCAAGCTGGTATTATACCTTCTCAAGGTTTTCATTTTACTTTTAATAACTATAAATTTACTGTCAAAGAAATTTCGAATAAAAGAATCAGAAAAGTTCTTATAGAAAAACTTTCACAACAAGAAGATAATCCATGAAAAAAGGATGCTTTCTAACTATTGTTGTTTTGTTGACAGTGTTGATTAGTAGCGGTATATACCTTTATAAAAAATATGGATATAAATTAGAAGATTATGGTAAAGAAAAAATTATGGATATCACATTAAATAAATTGAATGAAAAACTTAGTAAAATGGATGAAGGCATTTATAATGATTCTTTAAAATTATTTATTGAAACAAAAACCGAAGATTTGAAAAAGCAAAACTTTGAAATTGCTATGAATAGATTTCAATCAATGATTGACTATGTGAAAATTATTATCGAAGATAATAAAGTAGATTCAATTGAATTTAATAATCTTAAAAAACTTACAATAGAAAATGAAAGATCAAAGAAAAACAGAAATTAAAGTTGGAATTACAGTATTTATTGGAATAATTATTTTACTCTGGATTTACGGTTGGGCAAAAAATATTACAATAAACGCGGACCGAAAAAAAATGACAATTGAATTTAACTCGGTTGCAGGACTTGAGATTGGAGACCCGGTCACAGTTAATGGAGTAAGAAAAGGTTATGTAGACAATATAAAAATTTCCAATTCTAAAGTTGAAGTATTATTAAATCTTGATTCAGATATAGAACTTAAAGAAGATGCAAAATTTTATGTTATGATGCTTGATTTAATGGGTGGCAAAAAAATTGAGATTAATCCAGGAATTTCAAAAAATATTATTGACTATAATGCACCTCATAAAGGAGAATTTCTTGGTGATATTTCTACAGCAATGGCAGTTTTAGGTACTGTTGAAAGTGACCTTGTGGATGTAATTAGAGAAGTTAAAATTTCTCTTACTCTCATTAATAAAACTTTTGCAGATTCCCAATTCAATAATGAACTTAAAAATTCGTTAACGAACTTGAATAACTTAACAAATAATCTAAATACTCTCATTCTAAACAATAAAAATAAAATCGCTGATTTATTGAACGAAGGCACTGAACTTACTAAATCAGTAAATGATTTTATGACTGTAAATAAAGATTCATTAAAAGTAACAATTAGTTTATTAAAACAAACACTGGACAATTCACAAAAGTTAATTTCAAGTGTGAATGAGTTTATTGATAGAACAAATAAATCGGAAAATAATTTAGGCAAAGCACTTAACGATAAGGAAATGATAGAAGACCTTAAATTATCTATCAAGCAACTTAAAGATTTATCAATACTCTTATTGGAACAATTAAAATCAAGTGGAATTAAAGTCGATGCAAAAATTGATTTGTTTTAATTAATCAACGATTTATTATTATGATACTTGGACTTGGAATTGACATAATTGAAATCGATAGAATAAAAAAGAGTGTTGACAATTACGGTGATAAATTTTTAAACAGAATTTTTACAAAAACTGAATTAGAGTATTCATTAAACAAAAAAAATAAATATCAACATCTTGCTGCACGTTTTGCAGCAAAAGAAGCAATCATAAAAGCAATTTCTCCGTTTAATAAAACATTCAACTGGAGAGATATTGAAATCAATAATCAAATAAACGGAATTCCTACAGTAAAATTTCATGGAAGATTAAAAGATTTTCTTGGTCAAGACAAACTTTTGCACATATCAATGAGCCATTCGGATAATTATGTAACTTGTGTTGCTGTTTTATCTCAAAAATTTTCACAGTAAAACAATTCATAATTCCCCAATGAATTTTTATATGTTCTCATTCTAAACTTATTTTATATTTTTGTTGTTAAATGAAAAAAATTAGAAAGGATTAATCGTGAACGATAAAAGAGTAATAGTTGCAATGAGTGGAGGTGTGGATTCATCGGTTGCAGCAGCTCTGCTCAAAAAGCAGGGTTATGATGTTATTGGAATAACTATGAAAACATGGGGCTTTATGGAAGTAGGTGGTGCACCAAAATTTGAATCGGGCTGCTGTTCCCTTGATGCAATTTTTGATGCTAAAAATGTAGCTGATGTTCTTGATATTCCTCATTATACAGTTGACTTTACTAAGGCATTTGAAAAATCTGTTATAGATAATTTTGTGGAAGAATATTTATCTGGAAGAACACCAAATCCCTGTGTTGTTTGCAATAGAAAAATAAAATGGGAAGAACTACTTAAGAAAGCGGATTCTCTCGATGCAAAATTTGTTGCCACAGGACATTATGCTATAATCGAATACAATGAAAAAGAAAGAAGATATACATTAAAACATTCTGAAGATAATCCTAAAGACCAAACTTATGCTCTATGGGGTTTAACTCAAGAAAGCTTAAGCAGAACAATTTTTCCTCTCGGAAATATGAAGAAAACTGAAGTTAGAAAATTAGCAGAAGAATTGGGTCTTAAAACAGCTGCTAAACCGGATAGTCAGGAAATATGTTTTGTAGCTGATAACAATTACGAAAGATTTTTGAGAGAAAAAATCCCTGATGTAATTAATAATCTTCAAGAAGGAGATATAATTTATCATGGGAAAATTATTGGAAAACATAAAGGTATCCCATTTTACACTGTTGGTCAAAGAAGAGGATTAGGAGTTGCAGTTGGAAAACCTGTTTATGTAAAAAAAGTTGATTCTACTTTGAACATTATAGAAATTGGAGATAAAGAAGAATTACTTCAAAAAGATGTAAAAGCACTTGATGTAAATTATGTTAGTAGAGCAGAACTTAAAAAAGGAGAAATAGTTTTTGGTAAAATTAGATACTCCGACAAAGCAACGGCAGCAGAAGTAATTTATTCAGACCAAAATAAAATTCATGTGAGATTTATTGACCCTAAAAATGCCGTAACACCTGGTCAATCTTTAGTTCTTTATGATGGCAAAGGATATTTACTTGCAGGAGGTGTAATTTCCAATAACTAGTTTTTTGCTCTTTCATTATTTAGTTCAGTTTACGATATTTGTAACAAAGAAAAGGAAATATTATTAATACATTAAAAATTATATATAAATTCGGAGGAAAATCTTCGAACGGAAATTCAATTCAAACGGTTCGCTTAATGCAAGAGTTTTATTGCTCAACCAAAGTTACGAGCCTTTAACTATATGCAATGTAAAAAAGGCAATTATATTAATTCTTTTAGGCAAAGCTGAATTAGTAGCAGATAACGAACGCAAAAAAATTCATACAGTTTCCAGAACATATCCATGGCCCAGTGTTATCAGATTAAATGACTTCGTAAAAGTTCCTTATAAAAAAATTATACTTACTCGAAGAAACATTTTAAAAAGAGATGGACACAAATGTGCTTATTGCGGCAGAGGAGATTTACCATTAACCATTGACCATGTAATTCCTAAATCAAAAGGCGGGGATGACAGCTGGGAAAATCTTGTAGCTGCATGTCTTCCTTGCAATAATAAGAAAGGGGATAGA
The DNA here is from genome assembly GCA_029907415.1 of Melioribacter sp. Taxonomy (GTDB): domain Bacteria; phylum Bacteroidota; class Ignavibacteria; order Ignavibacteriales; family Melioribacteraceae; genus Rosettibacter; species Rosettibacter primus. Next base: position 5,560 of record JARYLX010000075.1, on the reverse strand, counting down.
ACCCCGGAAGAAGCAGGAATGAAACTTCGCATTAAACCTTATGCTCCAAATCATATAATGTTTATTAAATCTACAGTAAGTAGAATAGAAGAAACCTGGAAGCCTTACCTATTTCAATAAGCATAAGTAACTTTTTTTTCATTATTTTTGTAACCACATTAATTAATATTTCCAATAATATATGGCAAAAAAGAGAATTTTAAGCGGCATGAGACCTACTGGAAAGCTTCATCTCGGTCACTATGTAGGTGCTCTTGAAAACTGGATTAAATTACAGGATGAATATGATAGCTATCATTTAATAGCTGACTATCATGTTCTTACTACGGATTTATCTACTGATGATATTTATAATAATACTATTGAAATGGTTATAGATTGGTTGGCTTGTGGATTAGACCCAAATAAAAGTCCATTTTTCAGACAGTCTCAAATTAAAGAACATGCAGAATTATTTCTTATTTTTTCCATGTTAATAACAAAAGCAAGACTTGAAAGAAATCCAACACTGAAAGAACAGGTAAGAGATTTAAATATTGAAAATATTGTTTATGGGCATTTAGGTTATCCAGTTTTACAGGCTGCTGATATTTTATTGTATAAAGGGGAAGCCGTTCCAGTTGGTGAAGATCAGGTTCCTCACATTGAAATTACAAGAGAAATTGCACGACGTTTTAATAATCAATATGGCGAAGTTTTTCCTGAACCAGAAGCTTTGCTTTCGAATTTTGCCAGACTCCCAGGTTTAGATGGAAATGCAAAAATGAGCAAATCTCTTGGAAATACTATTTTACTTTCCGATGAACCTGATACAGTTAATCAAAAATTAAGAAAGGCTGTTACGGACCCATTGAAGGTTAGAAAAAATGATCCGGGCAGGCCAGAAATTTGTCTTGTTTTTACTTATCATAAAAAATTTAATCCAGAAGAAACAGATGAAATTGAAAAAAATTGTCGCAGTGGTTCTCTTGGTTGTGTTGAATGTAAATCTAAATGTGCAGATAAAATAAATTTATTCTTAGAACCAATAATCGAAAAAAGAAAATTTTATGAAAATAATATTGAACAGGTTAAAGAAATTTTAACTGAAGGTGAAAGAAAAGCTAAAGTGACTGCTTCGGCAACTATGGAAGAAGTTCGTTCAAAAATGAAGTTGGGTTAAAGTGTATAAAATCAAACTTTCACATTTCGAAGGACCGCTTGACCTTCTCTTATTTTTTATTAAGAGAGACGAGCTGAATATTTATGATATTCCTATTTCTAAGATTACAAAGGATTTTATGGATTATCTTAAAATGCTGGAACAGCTCGACCTTGAAATTGCAGGTGATTTTATTCTCATGGCTGCAACTTTAATGCAAATAAAAGTAAAGATGCTTTTGCCTAAAGAAGTTGATGAGAAAGGAGAAGAAATTGACCCTCGTGCCGATTTGGTAAAAGCTTTGCTCGAATATAAACGTTATAAAGAAATGTCTGAAGAATTGAGCTTTATGGAATCTAATATGAGAAATTATAACTTTAGAGGAAATTTTGAATATGACAGCAAAGAATCAGCAACAAATTATGAAACATTATTAAGGAATATTACAATATATGATTTAATGAAAGCATTTAAAAAAGTTCTACTCGATAGAGTCGAACAACCTGTTCATCAAATCCAAAAGTGGAATGTTACAATTGAAGAACAAATGGATTACATTTCAAAAAAACTTAAAGAAAAAACACAAATCACTTTTCATGAACTGATGAAAGAAATGAAAAATAAAATCAGAATAATTGTAACATTCATTGCCATGTTAGAGATGGTAAAATCTGGTCAAATAGGTTTGAAAGAATCTTCGGGATTTAATGATTTCATAATCTATGGATTAAACAATGGATAATGCATACATATCAGTTGTAGAAGCATTGATTTTTGCAGCAGACGATCCAATTCCTGCTAAAGAAATTATTAATGCAATTAAAGAAATTGATGGAGCTGATATTGAAATTACAGAAGAAGATGTGGAAAAAACTGTAGACCAATTAAATGAAAAATATAACCAAAACGGAAATGCTTTTGTTATTCTTAAAATTGCTAACGGATATGTTTATGCTACAAAACCAGACCATGCAAAATATGTCGGGTATTTATCTACAGAAAAAAGCAAAAGAAGATTAAGTCAAGCTGCACTGGAAACACTGGCTATCATTGCTTATAAACAACCAATTACAAAACCAGAACTTGAATTAATTAGAGGAGTAAACTCAGATTATACATTGAATACATTGCTCGAAAAAAATTTAATTACAATTCAGGGAAGAGCCGATACTGTTGGAAGACCTCTTCTTTATGTTACAACAGATGAATTCCTGAAATATTTTGGCTTAAGAAATATTTCTGATTTGCCCAAACCCCGAGAAATTGAAGAGATTATGAAAGATGAAGATTTTCAGGAACAAAAAAGAAGAATTATGATGAACGAAGTAGAAGAAAACTTAGAAGAAGATTCTCATTCAGATTCTGAAGGTGATGAAGAAAATGAAAATGCGTTTGAATAAATTTATTGCAGAATGTGGTATAGCTTCGAGAAGAAAATCTGAAAGTTTTATTCTTGAAGGACGAGTTGCTGTTAATGGTAAATCTGTAAATCAGCTTTCGTTCGTTATTGATACAGATAATGATATTGTTACACTCGACGGTGAAAAATTAAAATTAGAAAAGAAAGTTTATTTTTTATTGAATAAACCTAAAGGTTATATCACAACAACAAGTGATGAAAAGAAAAGAAAAAAAGTAACTGATTTAATTAACACTCAGCATAAAATATTTCCAGTTGGTCGTCTCGATTACGATACTACCGGCGTTTTAATTTTAACTAATGACGGTGATTTTGCAAACTTTTTAACTCACCCTTCAAATCAAATTCCAAGAGAATACAAGGTATTATTGAATCGAGATTTAGAAGTTAAGGACAAAGAAAAATTATTAACAGGAATTTATCTCGACAAAAGAAAAAGCAAATTTGAAGAAATCAATTTTTTTCGAAAAGGGGATTATAAAAAAATCAAAGTTACTACAGTTGAAGGGAGAAATCGTTTTGTGAAAAGAATGTTTGGTGCATTAGGTTATCATGTCGAAGAACTTGAACGCATTCGATTTGGAACTTTTACACTTCAAAATCTTCCAAGAGGAAGTTATAGAAAATTAAGCTTTACAGAAATTCAGAATGTGTATAAAACTTATGGTAGATAAGGTATTATTAATTACATTTTTATTTGCAACATTCGCTTTTGCTCAAAAAGATACTTTAGATAAAAAGAATACTTCTAATTTTTATTCATTAAATGAACTTCGAGAACAATTAGATGATTCTTTTAATGACCCAAGTTTTAATAATTCTTTTTGTGGTGCATATATTCGCTCATTAAAAACCGGCGATGTAATCTATAAAAGAAATGCAGATAAACTTTTTGTACCTGCATCAAATATGAAATTATTTACTTCTTCGGCAGCACTAATTCTTTTAGGATATAATTATGTTTATGAAACTAATCTATATGCGAATGGAATTATTAAAAATGGTGTGCTGCAAGGAGATTTAATAATTCAGGGAACAGGTGACCCAACAATTTCTAATCGCTTTTTTCCGGGAAATACTACAAATATATTTGAACAATGGGCTGATAGTTTGCTTGCAAAAGGAATTACTCAAATTGAAGGAAATATTTTTGGGGATGATTCATATTTCGATAATATTGGACTGGGGAAAGGCTGGTTATCGGATTATGAATCTTTCTGGTTTTCTGCTCCTTCGGGTGCTCTCAGCTTTAATGATAATTCAATTGAAATCACAATTACTCCAGGAGAATTAAATTTTCCAGCAAATATTAAAATTAATCCTGATACAAAATATGTTACTGTAATCAGCAAAGTATTAACTGTTAGTAATTCAGAAGAACAAACTATTAAAGTATCAAGACTGAGAGGAACAAACTTAATAAGCATAACAGGAAAGATTAAGAAAAATTCTAAGCCAGTTGTCGAAAATATTTCTATTTCAGATCCAACTATGTTTTTTTTGACAGTCTTTAAAGAAGTTCTTGAGAAAAAAGGGATTATTGTTAAAGGTAAAATTGGTAGTGTTAATACTTCAGAAAAAATTATTATCTATCAGAATCTAATCCCATTAATCAACCATCAATCAGTCCCATTAAGAATGATTATTAAAGAATTGAATAAAAACAGTAATAATTTTTATGCAGAGCAAATATTAAAAACTATTGGTTTAGAAATTTATGGTTATGGAACATCCGAAAATGGAATTAAAGCATGCAAAGATTTATTTAACCAGATTGGAATTAACATAGATAATCTTGTTATGGTTGATGGCTCAGGTTTATCGCAATTAAATCTTGTTACACCTCGTCAAATTGTAAATCTGTTGAGTTACATGTATAAATCAAATGTTTTTAACTACTTTTATGATTCACTTCCAATTGCAGGGGTTGATGGAACTCTTTCTGATAGAATGATAAAAACAGCTGCTCAAAATAATGTTAGAGCTAAAGCTGGATTTAGTGCTTACAGTTCTTCTCTCTCTGGTTATGTTAAAACAGTTTCAGGAGAATATTTAGCATTTTCTATACTAATCAACAATTTTTTATCACCTTCAAGCCTGGTAAACTACATTCAAGATAATATCTGCAATAAATTGGCAAATTTTGTAAGAAATTAATGGAGGATAATTTGGAAAACTTCAATTTTGAACAAGAGTATAATTCATTAATTCAAAGACGTTATGAAGAACTAAACGAACTTATTTCAAAAGGCATTCTTCCTTATGCTTATAGTTATGATGTAAATAATTATTCAATGAATATTAAAAATAATTATGTGAATTATGAAGGCAAGGATGTTAGAATTGCAGGCAGAATCATGACTTTAAGAAGAATGGGGAAAGCTACATTTGCTCACATTCAGGATAATGAAGGAAGAATACAAATCTACTTGAAAAAAGATGACCTCGGTGATATTTATGATATCTTTAAACTTCTTGATATTGGCGATATAATCGGTGTTGAAGGATATGTTTTTAAAACAAAAACAGGAGAAATTTCTGTCCATTGCAAATCATATCAATTGCTTGCTAAATCATTAAGACCAATTCCAATTGCTAAAGAGGTAATAGATGAAAATGGAAATAAAATTATTTACGATCAGTTTGCAGATAAAGAACTCCGCTACAGACAGCGATATGTTGATTTGATTGTTAATCCGGATGTTAAAAAAGTTTTTATTACAAGAGCTAAAATTATTACTGAATTAAGAAAATTTTTAGACAGTAATAATATTCTTGAAGTGGAGACTCCTGTCCTTCAACCTTTGTATGGCGGAGCAACTGCAAGACCATTTATAACTCATCACAATGCTCTTGATATTGACCTTTATTTGAGAATTGCAGATGAACTTTATCTTAAAAGATTAATTGTTGGTGGTTTTGATGGTGTTTATGAAATTTCTAAGGATTTCCGAAATGAAGGAATGGACAAAACTCATAATCCAGAATTTACAATGCTT
>JARYLX010000074.1 GCA_029907415.1 Melioribacter sp. | reverse complement strand
ATAACTTTTTCACAAGGCGGGGATAAAATGACAAGAGCAGAAAGTAGAGCATTAAAAAGAAAATTAAATAAGGAAATTGCTGAATTTATTGGGATTAGCGATGATACTTTAGTGAGGAATTATGAGAATTTTTTATTAAAAGGAAGGAGTAAACTTAAAATTAAACTTAGAAGAAAAATTATAGAAGTTGCATTAAGAGGAAATGTAGCGATGTTGATATTTTTAGCAAAGAATTTTTTGCAAATGACAGATGAGGAAAAACAAAAGATTGAAGTAAGAATTAAAACCATTGATAAAATAGAAAATGTACAAAATTGATATAACTTATCATAAAAATCAAAGTATAATTTTTAATCATTCGGCAAGGTTTAAGGTAGTTGCAAAAGGGAGACGATTTGGATTAACAAGAGGAATGGCAAATTATGTTTTACAAAGAATGCTTGAGAAAAAAATTTCAGTATTGTGGGTTGATACGATATATGCAAATATCGAAAGATATTATGAAAAATATTTTCTTCCTGTATTAAGAAATTTAGATAAAAGTCATTGGCAATGGAAAAGTATCAAGAATGTATTAAAAGTTGTAGAAAGTGATTGTGTATTTAGATCAGTTGATAAGCCGGAGAATATGGAAGGATTTGGATATAATTTAATCGTAATTAACGAAGCGGGAATAGTTTTGAAGAATCGGAAGCTGTGGGAAGAAACAATACAACCGATGATTTTAGATTTCAAAGGGGAAGTAATAATTGGAGGGACCCCAAAAGGTAAAATGCACAAAGGTCAAAAGCATTTATTTTATGAATTATTTGAGAAAGAAAAATTTAACAGCAATTATAAAAGTTTTCAATTTTCGACTTATGATAATCCATTACTAGATAAAGAAGAAATAGATAATCTTGCAAAAGAGTTAAATGTAAATTTAAGGAGGCAAGAAATTTTTGGAGAGTTTGTTGATTCAAGTTATGAAGGAATAATCAAAAGAACCTGGTGGAAATATTTTAGAGAAGAAGAATTAATTAGAAAAAGGAATTTTGGCATTTTTCAGAGTTGGGATACTGCGTTCAAGAGAAATCAAGAAAATGATTATTCAGTTTGCACAACTTGGCAAATTTCAGATGATGGTTTTTATTTGATTGATTTTTTTCAGGGACGATTGGAATTTCCACAGCTAAAGAAAAAAGTAATTGAGTTGGCGGAAAAATATAATGCGAATGAAATTTTAATTGAGGATCATGCATCAGGTCAAAGTTTAATACAGGAGTTGAAATATCAAACGAGATTGCCAATTAAGGCAATAAAGAAAGACAAAGATAAAATTAGTTATGTTAATGCAATTACTCCATTAATAGAAGATGGAAAAGTTTATTTGAATGAGGAATTAGATTTGCAGAATTTAATTTCGGAATGTGAGGAGTTTCCTAATAGCGAGCATGATGATATTGTTGATTCGATTAGTCAATTTTTAAATTATGCGAGAAATAAGAATAATGAGAGGTTAGAGTTAATTACTAAACGGGTGGAAAGGAAAAAATACTATTAAAAATTAGGAATTAGGAACTTTAAAAAATTAGGAATTAGGAATTAGGAATAGAATTAGGAATTAAAAATTAGGAATTAGGAATTAGGAATTATAAAAATTGGGAATTAGGAATTGGGAATAGAATTAGGAATTAAAAATTAGGAATTAGGAATTAGGAATTAGGTAGTAAGAATGAATGTTGTTGGTTGATTGTTGTTTGTGATTTTTATTGGATGGGGAGGGAGAAGATTAGAGGGAGAATTGGTTAACGTTTGCGGTTATGGATGTTTTAATGGCGAATAGTTGCTGTTATGTATTGTTTGAAAACCTTCTTCAAATTAAATAGTTGCCTTAGTTTTATTTTTATTATTTTTTTCAAAATCAATAAAATTATTAAACCAATATGATTTGTAGTTATCAGGAATTGAAGATGTATCTTTCTTTGTAAAGAGAAATAATTTTGTTTTTATTTTAAATCCGTTATGGTTGAATTCAACACTTATTTTTTTGCCATCTTCTAATTTTTCAAATATTCTTGAATATCCATCAATTTTTCTATATGAATCTGTATGTTCGGTACCTTTGGGATCTACAAAGAGAATGGTATAATCATTTCCTTTTTTAAGCCAGAAAATAAAATCAGGTTTGAATTTATCAATTCTGTTTGTCTTTGGATTGTAATAAGGAATATAAACTTCATCTAATGTCTCGTCAATTTTGGAGAAAAACCACCAGTCGAATTGTTTGAAGAAATTATCTTCTTTTTGTAAATATGTTTCTAATTCGTTTATAAAATCTACTTCGCTTTTATGTTTTATAATATGTTGGATAAAATCATTTTTTTCAGATTCGGTTAGTGCAACTGGTAAGTAGTAATGATTTGCAATATACTTTATTTTAAGTTTCTCATTTGGAGAATAAAAAGTTTCAACCTCTTTTATGAAATTGTTTTCTATTTCCTTAATTTTTTTCTTGTATTCATTTCTTGAAATTTTGCCTTCGTCAAATTCCTTGTCAATTAAACTTTCTTCTTTTTCTTTATCCTTTGCTCTCTTAACTTTTTCTATTTTTTCTCGCAACGAATTTAACTTATCTGCTGTAATATTTATCCGCTTGAAATGAATAATTTCTTCTTCAAGTAGTTTAAATGTTTTAAATTCTTTAGCTTTATTTGAAAAATGCTTAAATATATTCTGTAATAAAAACTGGGGATTATTGATTTTTATTTGGTCTTTTGACTCAATAAAATAATCATTTTTATGTCCATTAAAACCTTCTTTTATTTTATTTAATACTCTTACATCGCAGTCAAATTTGCATAATGCAATTTTATCTCCAATATAGGAGAAATAATTTTTTACAATCTTGTAATCTTCGGGATGAATAGGATATTTGACAATATCTTTTTCTTCTACAATAATCTTTTCTGAATCGCGATATACAGGAATTAATAACTCTTTATCTTTAATAGCAGGATTAATTTCAAACAAATCACCAAGCAAAACTTCAGGTTTTTCTTTGTTTAATGTATCTATAACTTCTTTTAGATTATCAGCTTTTGTTCCAAAAACAAATAAACTTTCAAGTGGTTCGATATAATCTTTTATTATTTCAAAAATATTTTTATCAATTTCATTATTATTATAAAGGTAAACTGCTCTTCTTCGTTTATGTGGCAATGGTTCAATTCTTACACCACGCCCGATGGATTGAAGAACAAATTTTTTTGCATCTATTCCTTTTCCAATATTGATAAATAAGATAATGTTTGGTCTATTGCTGTCCCAGCCTTCATAGAAGGAACGAGAGCCCATTAATATTGAAATATCTTCGTTATTGTTGATATTTTTGAAAATGCTTTCATTATCAAACTTTTCAATAATTTCATATCCTGAAAGCTTATTTTTTATCCATTCTGAAATATCACCAATTTTCATTAGTGCAAATGGTCTATCAGAAGTGGCAAGTTTAAATACAAGTTCTTGTTTATTTGATGGAATTTTTAAGACTTCGATTTTCCCTGTTGTAGATGAGTTAAAGACATAATTCAGAATATCTAGATAGGTTATGTTTTCAATAATTTTTATTATGTTTTTATCTAAATGTTTATTTTCAAATTCAAATTTTGCTGATTCGGATGAAAGCTCATTGCTGATTTCTTCTTTTGCTGTATTTAAAATTTCATCATTGCCCTTACCAGTTGCAATTTTTTCAATTTCTTTAAAAAATAATTCCAAATCAGAATCGTCAGTATTTACAGAATTGACAAGTGTTAATAAAAGTGGTTTATGGTATAAATTGCTTGATATTTTTCTAATTTTTTCAAATTGTTTACTGATTGCCGCTTGTAAAACAAATATTTTAAGTAGTATCTTCTGCTTTTCTATTTCTGTTAAATCTTGTTTTTTCTCTAATGCTTTAATGTTTTCTTTTGAAATATAAATATGTTTGCCATATCCATCTTCGATAAATTTTGCAAGGTTAAAGTTATAAACACAAGTTGCGTAATCTCTATCATCTGTGAATGTAGCTGAAAAGTTGAACAAAAAACCATTACGGCTTAAGATTGAATAAAATATTTGTCTTTTGCTATCTTCGCGGTCGCCTTTGTGGGCTTCATCCAAAAGAATATACCAGTTGCCATTGTTATCGTAGTTCTTGTAATTAACAATTTTGTCTTTTTGCTCATCGGAAATTAAATCGCTTCTGTAATAGTAAACATCTAATGTATTGCCAAATTTTAAGGATGGATTCTGTTTGCTTGATGCATATTGCTTCAAATCTATCAAGTTTATGGAAATATTATGCCCAGCCGAATTAAACTCATCTACGTGCTTTTGGAATTGCTCAAGTAAGTCGTCTCTATAGGTTAAAAATAAAATATCTTTTTTAGGGATTTTGTTGTTTTGCATCAGATAGCCAAGTAATTCCAAAAGTTTTACTATAACGAGAGTTTTGCCTGAACCAGTAGCCATCCAAAAGCTCATTCGGTTGATAAAAAATTCAAAAGATATTTTATCGTCCTGAACAGAATAATCTTTATCGTATTCTAGCAGGTATTTTATAGTTTTGCTTTCTTTTTTAACATTGTAACTTAAATCATCTGTAAAATCATTGTTGTTTTGGTAATGCTTATAAAAATCTGATTTATTTTCTTTAAACTGTTCATAATAGAGATAAAAAGCTTTTATTGCGTTTTCCAAAGCTTTTTGTTGATAATCGAAAAGCGATTTTTCTTTTGAAAATTTATCTAAGACAACTCCAAGCCAATCGGATGGAAGGTTATTTTTGTCAAACTTTTCTACTATATTTTGTAAATATAGGTTCATATTGTTAGTAAATTTGTGATAATTTTTATGAGTTTATCTTTTTCATTAGGGTCACTAACAGCAATTAGCAAAGCTAAAGTAGTTAAGGCATTATCATTGATTTTTTTTTCGCCAGTATCTCTGTAAAGAAAATTATTTTTATTGAGAAAATAGATAAAAAGAAAAGATGCTATTCTTTTATTACCATCAACAAATGGATGATCTTTGATAATGAAATATAAAAGGTGAGCTGCTTTTTCTTCTAATGATGGGTATAATTCATTACCTGAGAAAGTTTGATAGATATTTCCAAATATGCCTTTGAACTTATCTCCAACTTCTTTACCGAACAAATCACTTGCTTCTTTTTTAGAAATGAGTTCTTTTTTTATTTGGTTAATTACTTCATTTGCATCTTCATATGTCAGTATATAAGAGCTCTTTGTTTTTTGAATTAAGGGTATTTTCTCTTTGTCATATTTTTCGAGTAGGGATAAAGTTTTAGAGTAGTGAGAAAGTAAATTTAAGATTTCTTGTTCTTGTCCGGCTAAAATTTCATTTTTGGATTTTTCTTGGAAGAATGAAATAGTTTCTTGTAATTCCTTGAGATGATTTTGAGTTTGTAGTAGTCGATTTTCATTAATAGTATAACCTTTGAGAATATGATCCCTTAAGACTTTTGTTGCCCAAATGCGGAATTGAGTTGCTCTTTTTGAATTTACTCGATAGCCAACGGAAATTATGGCATCTAAATTATAGTATTTCACTTTTTTAGTTTGTGTTTTCCCTTTCAAAGCGCCATGTTTTGTGGTATGTTCCAAAATGGAACTAACCACTTTTTCGTTCAATTCTCTACTATGAAAGATATTTTTTAAATGCTTAGTAATTGCGGGTCTTTGTGTACCAAAAAGCAAGGCAATTTGCTCTTGTGTAAGCCAAATAGTTTCTGCTTCCAGGTGCACTTCTAAATTGGGTCCATCTTTGGATTGGTAGATTAAAATTTCGCCTTTTTTGAATTCGTTTTGTTTCATTGATAAAAAATTTAATCCCACCAAATTAATTTTAATTTAATTTTTTCCATATTTTAATATACTCTTCACCAGATAGCTTTGAATTTGCAGGTAAAGCTTTTTCCCACACTTCAATTTTTTGAGAATTTAACCACTTGATAACTTGAGAAGTATTAACATTATAAATTTCATCACCAAATTGTTGTTTATAGACATTTCCCAAGTTATTGGCTATACTTCTTGGCACATTAGCTTTTCTCATCAACACTCCTTCGTCCGTGTTTACTCCGTAGAAAATATAGGCAGGAATATTCATCATCTTTTTCTTTTCTATTTCTGAAAGATAATTCCAATCAATCCCACTGGTAGGCATTTTCTGTATTGCGGCTATCCCCCAACTTGCCATATTAGTTATTGCTTTATAAATCCACTTTGTTGTTAATTCGATTGCTTTTTTCTTATCAATCTGTTCAGGGAATATTGAATTGGCTATCTGAGAAATATTTTTACCATTAACCCAATTTACTAATAATTTAGAAATACTGCTTTGGTCTAAAACTCTTTTACCAATCGTAATTTCTTCTAATGATTTTTTAATTTCATAGGTATCTAGCATAATACCTACAAGTTTTTGTATTGTTTTATTTTGTTCCGAAAAAAGTTGTTCTTTCTTCCAATCATTCGGTGAAATATTTGAAACAGATAATTTAGAAATTATTTGCCTTACAGAAACAGTAGAAAAACCCGTTGAATCAGCTCTTTGTGCATCTTCTAATGAAAGATTATTTGCATATTCTCTTAGTTTAGTAATCAAAAATCTTCTTTTATTTTCATCAATTTGTCTAAACCCCAAAGTGGCTTGTAATTTCTCTTCCAGATGATTGATAAATTCGTTTAAATCATTGATTTGGCATCTTAAATGAGAAATGTATTGTAAAATAGAAGACCAGCGTTCATCTAAATAAAGCCATCTTGAAAAATCTTCATTTTCATTTTGCATCGCAATCTGAATAGCTTCTTCTAATTTTGATAGTAAATCTTTTGAAGCTTGTTGAACAAATTGAGCTACTTCTCTTGTATCGTTTTCACTTCTACAAGCAATTCCAATCCAGCCCATAGATTGTTGCCCTAATCTACCTACTCTGCCTGCAAGATTCCAAAAATCGCGAGTAGGCATTGGTCCTAAAAAAGGATAATTATAAGAGCCCATTATTACAGCAGAAACAGGAAAATTTATACCTTGAGCAATTGTGGTCGTTGCAACTAATGCTTGTAATTTTCCTTCCACCATCAGCAATTCGATTAATTGCCGTATTTCATCTGGTACTGCAGAACTATGAATTGCTATTCGATTATCTAAATATTTTACTAATGGGAAATCTTCTCCCACTTCTGTTTGAATAAACTTTTTCAGTAATTGAATATCTTCATCAACTTCAAAATCTTGATTACAGTTCTCACATAAATAATCGGCAATCGTATAAGTATCATTTATACTATCTGCTAATATGATAACTGGATTGTTAATATCTAAAATATTTCTACCTATGAATTTAGATAACTTTAATTTAGAAGCAGAAATTTGTGATTTATTTTCATTCAAGTTTTCGATTTTGTCAGAAGAAATTAATGGTATATTTTCTGCAATCTGATATGTACCTTTAATGGTATTAAGAGTTTGTAAATATATATCAAATTTTTTACCTCTTCCATCTATCTGTAATGCACCTACCACTCTTTCATTAGGTTGCCACCAATCAAATTCAATATTTATTTCTTTACCTCTTTCACCTCCAAGCCATTCAGCTATTTGCTTAGCATTTGGAATATCTGGTGTCAAAAGCAAAAAGTTGGCTTCTCTACAATCGTTTTTAATTGTTGCTAATAACAATTCTAATGCAATTCCTCTCTGTTTTTCTTCAATATTATGAGCTTCATCTACAACTGTAAGCACAAGCGGTCTTTTTTCTGTGGTCCCAAGTCCTTGTCTGATTAAAAGATTCAATTTTTCATAAGTTGTAACTAAAATATCGAAGTCTGTATTATCACCTTTGTTTTCAACTAAATATGCCTCAAACCCATCTATTTCTGCAACACCACTTGCTTTTTCGATTTTCAATCCAATTTTACTTAAATCTTGATTTAACCGAACATATATTTGGTTTACCAGCGCTTTTGTTGGTACTATATATGCTACCCATCCACCACCTTCTTTAAATTCGTTTAATGCTTGTAAAATCTTATATTCTGCAATTAATGTTTTGCCGCTTGAAGTAGGCAAACTTATTACAATAGACCTATAAGATGGGTTTAATAATTGTCCTTTTAAAATTGCCTCTTTTTGTGGATATAACAATTCATAAACAGGTTGATTTTCTCGTTTTGTAATAAACTTATTAAACTCGCTTACCCAATGATTTATCCCTGTTAAAGTATACCATATTGTATTCCTAATTAATTTAATGCTAAATGCTTCTAAATATTGATACAACAATTCAAGCATCATATTACCAGAAGCATTAGCAAATTCTTTTGCTATACCCAAGTGGTATTTTACTTTATTTTCAACATCATAATTGTTGTCTTGTGTTTTTCCATCTAAAAGATATTGTCCCAAAATCTCAACAGTTTTTGCAAAATGATAAAGAGATACTAATTCTGCAGCTCCATAAGGTTGACTTTCTGAACCTATTTGTTTTAAATATTTTTCTTCAAATTCTTTTTGCTCATGTCTTAATTGATTGATTAATTCAATTGCTTGTGAAATATCATTCCATGATTTTTTTATAACTAACTGAACAATAACTTTAAATATCTTTAATAATAAACGACTATTCCATTTATCCGGAATTTCTAAATCTTCTATTTTTTGTTTTTGTTGAACTAAATAAGCTTTTACAAAATGTGAATGTTCTCCCAAAAATCCTATTGAAATTAATTTTATAGTTTCATAAATATCTTCTTCTGTCTTTATATTAAAGATTAACAAAGATGATACATCAAAATAAACAGAACATAATAATTTAAATTTTTCATCATCTTGATTATTCCATAATTCTAGAATTTTTAATTCACAAAGTTCTTTTGCTTTAGCAATCTCTGATTTTTCATTTTCAGATAATTGCAATGAAGGAAATCTATTAGATAACTTACCTTTTTGAATTATTGAAGAAATCCCAAGTAGTAAATCAAGATAAAATTCTTCAAGTATTTTATATTTATCAGTTGCTAACATCTTCATCTCCATTTATAATGTTTAGCCACTGGTTTTTTGGAATTGAAACATAAATAGCCAATAACCTCAAACCTATTGAATCAAGAATTTGGTTTTTCAATTTATCATAGCTTTGTTTAATATCAATTTCGTTTACACCTGTATCCCTTACCAATATACCATATAATAAATACTTACTTCCATTCGATCGATAATAGCTTCTAATCGCATTATCAAAATCGTTCTTAAAATTTGAATTATTATTCAATCCTAGTTTGTTTTGAATGTAACTAATTAAAATTAGTCTCTTATTTTGGTTTTTATACAAATCTTTTAGCTGATTTTCTACTCCTGTTGGATTAGTCATTACTTGTGGTGGACTTTTTTGCTCGGATGATGTTTTGACTTCGCCAAATAAAAACAATACTTCATTATCTATTTCTATAAAACCAATTAAATCTGCTCCTGTTTTATTTCCTTTGGGATTTCGAGTATCTCTAAGTTCATTCCAATAAAAACGACAGTTAAAATGGTTTTCTAAACACACCTCTGCCAATGCTTCGCCAATTCTAAAATCTTGGACATCAACATTTTGATTTTGTAATGCTTGTATATCCAGCAATAATGTTTCCGATGCTTCAAACCCAGTTTCTGATTTCAATGCATTAAGCACTGATATCATTTCTTTTCTTTGCGAAGTATCAAGTAATTTATTTTTTACTTCACTTTTTACGATATCTTTAAATTCTTCATTAACAAACGAAATACCTGTATAATCTCTAAAATTTGAATCTTTGTATTGATATTCTATATTCATACTATACCCACCAAATTAAAGGTTTTACCAACTTATAATCCAAATCTTTTGTGTTTACAATGCTACCATCTTCAAACGTTACTTCATCTTCCTTTATTTTCTTTATCCAATTACCTGTTAGGTTAGATAAAGTTTCGGCTATATCAATGTTTTCATACAATTTACTCAAATCTACTTTTACTTTCTTGTTTTCATAATCAATTTCCAATGTTCTTAGCATCTTTTCATCTTTCATAAATACATATTGTTCATAAGGGGATTTGTCGCCAATAATTATCAAGTCGTGATTTTCGTAAACTGTGTTTGCTAAGGTTTCTTCGTATTGTTCCAGTTCGTAGTATTTGAAAAAGCCGCCGCCTTGGTATTCTTTAACTTCTTTTGAAATGCCGGATTTATCGTAAAACAAAACCTTTTTCATTCTTGGTAAAATTACTGTATAAAAATGCTCTCCCATTTCAACACCAATCCATTTTCTGCCTAATTTATGGGCAACGGCTGTAGTCGTACCAGAACCAAGGAAGAAGTCAAGGATTAAATCGCTATTCTCAGAGGTAGTTTTTATAACCCTATTTAGTAATTTTTCGGAATTCTCAGTCGGAAAACCTGTTGTTGATGTATAACCCGGAATGTCAGTCCAATTAGAAGTAAGAAGTTTTTCTTCAGCAATTTGATACTCTGGCATTCCCTTAACTAGGTTGCCGTTCATATCGATATATTCTTTTTCTTCATTTATTCTAATTCTTCCTGCTTCAATCATTTTGTCGATTTTTTCTTGAATGAAAGTCCAATGTCTTCCCTTTGGAGGTAAAATTGTTTTACCGAAAAATATTCTCTCAGGTGGTCTTCGTTCGCCACCAGAGTGACATTCTAACCAATAAATATCTTCTCGCTTTATTCTTTGGGGTGAAATGTAAATATCCTTATTTTTCCCGTACCAAAAAAGTGAGTTTGTAGCTATATTATAACCATGAACTCCTTCAAAAACTTTTTGAGTAGTGTTTATTTGTATCTCATTTATTAACTCTCTATTAAAAATCTCATCCATCAAGCATCTTACAATCCAATTCCCATTGTAATCGCAACGGACAAATATGCTCCCTTTTTCGTTAAGCCATTCTCTGGCAAGACGTAAGCGATTCTCAAGTAGTGTTGCCCAGTTGGCATCTTTATAATTTGTGCGATATAAGAATTGGTCAGAGCTATCCAAGTTAAACGGTGGATCAATATAAATCGTTTGCACTTTTTCTTTGAACTTCGGCAGGATGGTATTCAGTGCCTGATAGTTTTCGCTCTTTATCAGCCAGCCATCTAATTGATTATCTAAATCATCAAATAAAGATAAAATTTCAAGTTCTAAATCTTTGAAATATTTTGTATCAATAGGAAGATGTTCATATTTTTTGTTCAGATGCTTGCCTGTTAAATCATTTTGTAAAACATCATCTACTTTAAAATTCTCATCAACAAAACCAAGTTCTTGCCATTCTTTGATTTGTTCATTGATATTTTTATGCTTCAAAATTTTTTCAATGAGTTTTAGAGATTCCTCGCTTCGCTCGGAATGACATGCGGAGAGAATTCTATCCAGTGTAATGACATAATTTGAGTTTTTGACAAACTTTGGTTTATTCCAGATTTTTACCAGTTCGTCTTCAA
>JARYLX010000073.1 GCA_029907415.1 Melioribacter sp. | reverse complement strand
ATTAAACCAGGAACTGATATTGCTCTTTTGCTTGCATGGATGAATGTAATTGTTTCTGAAAATCTTTATGATAAAGATTATGTTCAAAAATATGGGTTTGGTTTCGAACAATTTGCTGCTGAAATTTCTCAATACACACCTGAATGGGCTTATCCAGAGACAGGCATTGAACCAGAATTAATTCGTAAGACCGCAAGAACGATGGCAATGTATAAACCAGCAACTTTAGTTCATCCTGGAAGACATGCAACTTGGTATGGTGATGATACTCAAAGAAGTCGTGCTATTGCTTTATTAAATGCTCTTTTAGGAAACTGGGGTCGTAAAGGTGGATTTTTCTTTCCTGTTAATTATTCATTACCGCCTTATCCATATCCACCGTATCCAAATCCATCAAAAGAAAAATTAGATAATCCAGAGAATAAATATCCTTTTGCTTCAGAAGAAATTACAACTGGAATTCGAGAAGCAACTATTACTGAAAAGCCTTACCCGATAAAAGGTTGGTTTGTTTATGCAACTAACCTAATTCATGCTTTGCCTAATGAAGAAGAAACAATTAAAGCAATCCAGAATTTAGATTTACTTGTTGTAATTGATGTAATCCCAAGTGAAATTGCAGGCTGGGCAGATGTTGTTTTGCCAGAATCTGTTTATCTTGAACGTTATGATGACCTGCACATGTCAGCTTTCAAGGTCCCTTTTGTTGGAATTCGTCAACCTGTTGTTGAACCTCCTGCAAATCAAAAACCAAATTGGTGGATTGCAAAAAAATTAGCTGACAAACTTGGACTTGGTCATTACTTCCCATGGAATCATATTGAAGAATATCTTGATTATAGATTAAAAGCAGGTGGACTAAGTTTGGAGCAGTTGAAGAAAGAAGGAATTATTCGCGGTCCTAAAAATCCAATATACATAGAAGATGGGATTGAACCCGAATTTGCAACTCCTTCAGGTAAAATTGAATTTTATTCACTTCAACTTTTGCATGCAGGTTTTGATCCCGTTCCAAAGTACAAAAGACCAGAAGAACCACCCGCTGGATATTATCGATTATTATTTGGCAGAGCTCCCGTTCATTCATTTTCTCGTACACAGTCAAATCCAATCTTAATGGATATGATGGAAGAAAATGAAGTGTGGATTAATTCCGATGTAACTCAAAAGTGGGGATTAAAATCCGGCCAATATATTCGATTGAAAAATCAAGATGGAATTCTCAGCAACAAAGTAAAAGTAAAAGCAACAGAAAGAATTAGACCTGATTGTGTTTACATGGTTCATGGATTTGGTCATAATTCAAAATTGTTAAAACGTGCTTTCCAGAAAGGTGCAAGTGATTCTCAATTAATTACAAAATATGTAATTGATCCAATTATGGGAGGAACGGGCATGAATGTAAATTTTGTAACTTTTGAGACGGAGGTGTAATATGGCAAGATATGGAATGGTTATAGATACTAAAAAATGTGTTGGATGTATGGATTGTGTAGTTGCCTGCAAAACTGAAAATAATGTTCCTGAAGGATATAATAGAGACTGGATTGTTCAGGTAACAGAAGGGAAATTTCCCGATGTTCATGTAGAGATTCAATCTCAACGCTGCAATCATTGTGACAATACTCCATGTGTTTCGTGCTGTCCAACAGGTGCAAGTCATGTTCATGAAGTTGGAAAAGTAGTTTTGGTAAATCATGAAATGTGTATTGGATGTAAAGCTTGCTTGGCAGCTTGTCCATACGACGCAAGATTTGTCCATCCTGATGGATATGCAGATAAATGTACTTTCTGCATCCATCGAGTAGAAAAAGGTGAACTGCCTGCATGTGTTTCTGTGTGTCCAACTCATTGTATGTATTTTGGCGACCTTGATGACCCAAATAGCGAGGTAAGCAAATTACTAGCTTCAAGAAAATATCATACACTTTTGCCCGAAGCGGGTACATCACCAAGAATTTTTTATTTGATATGATTAATCATGAGTTAGATCATAATCATTTTATGAAATATTAAAGTAAATATTGAATAGTATGAATTCTCAATCAATATGTTAATATTAAATTTTATCTGTTCTTTATTTATTGGCTCGTAAAAATTAAAGGCAAAAAAGGATGTTAAAGTCATTCTGATCGAAGCGAAAAGAAGAATTACACTATCGGCGAGATTCCTCAGAATGACATAAATAAAAGAATCATATACTCATACTTACTCATCACAGACGGAGAAGAATCTTTGAAAGATAAATTGTGTATAGAAGAATCTATGATTACTTCAGATTTTATTAAGATGATAAAATTTGTATTACTTATTTCAATAATGTTCTAAAAATTTTAAAGAGGTGAAAATGCAAGACATAACAACAACGCGGCACAATCCACAAATTGACCCCTTTGTTCATGTTTGGGGTTGGGAAATTCCTGTTTATCTTTTCCTTGGTGGGTTGGTTGCCGGGATGATGATTATTTCCGGATATTTTTTATTCAGCAAAAGATTTAAAGAAACAAGTTGTGCCTGTTATACTTTACCTTTGATAAGTTTAATTTTACTTAGCTTCGGTATGTTCGCTTTATTTTTAGATTTAGAACATAAACTATATGTTTGGCGACTTTATACTACTTTTAGAATTTCTTCCCCAATGTCATGGGGTGCATGGATTTTAATTTTAGTGTATCCAGCAATTATTGCTAATCTTTTAATTGGACCACCTGAATTTTTAGTTAAAAAATTTTCTCAGTTAAACAAAATAACTACTTTTATCAATGAAAGACAAAAATTGATTCAAAATATTGGTGTTGTAAATATGCTGCTTGGCGGTATGCTTGGAATTTATACCGGTGTTCTTTTAAGTACAATGGGTTCACGCCCTTTGTGGAACAGCTCAATTTTATCAATTTTATTTTTGGTTTCTGGATTATCAACTGCTGCTGCATTTGTTCATATGATTGCAAAAAATGTTTATGAAAGAGAATTATTAGCAAAAGCGGATAATGGATTTTTAGTAATCGAACTTTTTGTAATTATGCTATTATTAATTGGTTTATCTACTTCGTCAGCTGTTCATATTTCTGCTGCAAAACTTTTGATAAGCGGTGAGTATGCACCTCAGTTCTGGACTTTTGTAATAGGAATGGGAATAGTTATTCCTTTAATTATTCAGTTGCTCGCAGTCAATCATAAAATTAAACACACACCAATTGCACCTATAATGGTTATTCTTGGTGGGTTGATTCTAAGATTTATAATTGTTTATGCAGGTCAATATAGTCATTATTTAAATGCTCATTTTAAATAGATGGTAATTAATCTCTGGAGAAACAAAATGACAACATTAACTGGAATTTTTTCAAAAAAAGAAAAAGCAATTGAAGAAAAAGTATTTGAACCAAAACCTTATTCAAATCCATATCTTGTAGGTTTTGGATTAGGACTTGTTCTTTTAGCAGCATTTGCAATTATGGGACGAGGTTTAGGAGCTTCTGGTGCAGCTTCAACCGTTGTGGCTGTTACAGTTTCAAAAATTGCACCTGAACACGCATCAAAAAATAATTTTTATAAAGAATATTTGACTGATGGCACCACCAATCCATTGAAAGATTGGCTAATATTTGAAGTTATTGGAGTAGCTATTGGTGGATTTTTATCTGGAACATTAGCTCACAGAGTTAAACGGACTATTGAAAAAGGTCCTAATGTTTCTAATAGGCTTAGATTAATTTATGCTTTTGTTGGAGGAGCAATTATGGGATTTGGTGCTAAACTTGCAAGAGGATGTACAAGTGGGCAAGCTTTAACAGGAGGAGCTTTGCTAAATCTTGGGAGCTGGGCTTTCATGTTTGCTGTTTTTGCTGGTGGTTATTTAGCTGCATACTTTTTAAGGAGGCAATGGTTATGATGCCGTATTATAAATTCGACTACTTCAGCTTCGACTTTAGTCTAGTCATTGCATTCATTATTGGAATCGGATTCGGTTTTTCATTAGAAAGAGGCGGATTCGGAAACGCAAGAATTCTTGCAGCTCAATTTTATTTCTACAATATGCGAGTTCTTAAAGTTATGTTTACTGCAATTATTACTGCTATGCTTGGACTTTTTTATTTAACATGGATTGGATGGCTCGATTTGTCTTTGGTTTATTTGACTGATACTTATGTACTTCCACAAATTATTGGTGGCTTACTTCTTGGAATTGGTTTTGTTATTGGCGGTTACTGTCCAGGAACCTCGGTTGTTTCTGCAGCAACTGGTAGATATGACGGCATGGTCTATTTACTTGGAATGTTCTTTGGAATTTTTGTTTTTGGTGAAGTATTTCCGTTAATAGAAGAATTTTATAATTCAACTCCAATGGGAAAAATAACATTACAAGAGTTTTTAGGTTTATCCCATGGCATGATTGTTTTCTTAGTTGTGATAATGGCACTTGGTGCTTTTGCAGCAGCAGAATGGAGTGAAAAAGTAATGACTAAAAAATTAGGGAGAGAAAAAGAATGAACTGCCCTGTCATTAAATTGAATACAAATAAAAAATTAGCTCTACTCGCAGCAATTTTAGGAATTTTGGCTTTCATTATTGGCAATCCGAATAATAAAAATAAAATTACAGTTAATGCAAAAGAGTTAGCATTATCAACAATTAAAAATGAAGATAAAATTTCTGTAATAGAATTGGCTGATTGGATAATAAAAGGAAAAGAGGATTTTGTTCTTGTGGATTTAAGAGATGAAAAATCGTATAACGAGTATACCATACCTAATTCAGTTAATATCGAAATTGAAAATCTTCTTGATTCAGATTTAATGAGAAATGAAAAAATTATTTTATATGGAGATGATGATATTACTTCTGCACAGGCATGGTTCATATTAAAGAGCGCAAATTATAAATCAGTTTACATACTTAAAGGGGGAATGAATGCGTGGAAGAATGAAATTCTTTATCCGAAAATTGCTGATAATGCTACACCTGAAGAAAAATCTGAATTTGAAAAAGTAAAGCAAATAAGTTTTTACTTTGGTGGAATGCCTCAAATTATTTCGGGGACTACTGCTTCAAGTATCATACAAAATGTTCAAGCTCCATCAATTCCTAAGATATCAGCTCCACCTGCAGGAAATTTGAAATCTGCTACAAAGAAAAAACGTGAAGGTTGTTAGTATTTATCTTTTGTTGACCTTCTTTTAAGAAGAGAAGGGGGAATAAAATTGATAAAAACTCCCTCTCTTTTTAAGAGAGGGAGTTAGGGAGAGTTCTTTATAATGATTAATTGTGATAAAGTCAAAATTGAAGAATCTCTTTGAAATGAAAAATAATTTTAGATTCTTTGTTGTCCTCCTTTCGGCGGAACTCCTCAGAATGACAATGAATGAAAATAAAATATAGTAATTTTTACCAGCGGCTCAAATTTATTTTAACTGATTGAATTTATTATGCTACTAAAAACTGTCTCTACATCAATCCCATTTTTTCCTTCAAAAGTACAGATTTTGGGATTTCCTGGACAAATCTCATTGCAATATTCTTTTTCAGGCATTATGATTTTACTTTGATTGCCCAGTGGACCCCAAAGTTTTGGCGAACAAGCAGTTAATGGACAAAACAATGAAATAGTTTTCACTTTCAATGCTGCACAAATATGCATTGGACCAGTGCTTGCCGATAAAAGTAAATCTAATGTGGAAAAATTAATTATTGATTCTCTTAATGATTTATCAATATTTGGATAAATTACATCATCGATATTTAATAATTCTGAAGGTGGATTATTGTCTGTTATTGCAACTCGAACATTATTTCTTTCAATTAATTTCATTACTAATTCTTTGTAACTTCCAGCTGTCCAGTTTGGAGCAGAATTTCCGCTTGTTGAATGAATTCCTATTAAAAATTTTTTACCGTCAAGAAAATTTTTTCTTAAATAAACTGCTTTTTCTTTTTCTTCATTTGTTAAAAAAATTTCTGGTACAAGATTGTTTGTAGTAACACCAATTTTTCTTGCTAAGTCCATACAATAATCAGCTTCGTGCCTGAGAGGATTATATTTATTTCTGTTAACATAATGAGTAAATGTTAAAAATTGATAAAGCTTATGTCCCACTCCTACTCGATAGGGAATGCCAGCAAAAAACAAAATGTAATTTATTCTTTCATTTGGAAGAAGCATTAGAGCATGTGTGAATTTGTAGCTTTTTATTTCATTTACTTTTCTCCAGAAACCTTCGATAGAACCATCATCTCTATTATCAATTAAAATTATTTTATCGATGTAAGGATTATTAAGATAAATATCGCTTGTGTATTTTTTTAGCATAATGGCAACAAAACTATCAGGAAAAGTTCTTTTTATTTCTCGAGGAATTGGTGTAGATAAAACTACATCTCCAATTCTATCAGGCCTTACTATCAAAATTCTTTTTTGTTTTGTTTTCATTAATTGAGCAGTTTGTTTTTTACGCGTTTATATTCTTCCTGCCAGTTTAATGCCTTTGCAGCAGTTTTGCAATTATTTTTATATTCATTGAGTAATTCTAAATTGTTTTGCCATCTTTTTATAACTGGGACAATTGTTTTGCCTTTCTCTATATCGATTACTTCCCCAACTTTATATTGCTCAACAATTTTTTTCATTTGTGGCAAGTTACTTACTATAACAGGTAATCCTGCCATTATGTATTCAAAAAGTTTATTTGGCAAAGCATGATAATAACTGATGCTTATATTTTCAATCAAAGCTAATCCTATATCAGCTCCTGCTGTGTAATTAATTAATTCTGATTGTTCATAAACTCCAGCAAATATTACTCTATCACTTACATTTAATTCATTAGCAAGCTTTTGAAAATTATTTTTTTGTTCACCTTCTCCGAGTATTATAAAATAAGTATCTGTTAATTCTCGAAGTGATTTTATAATTAATGGAATTCCACGTCCTTCAATTAATACACCTTGATAAAGAAGTATTAAAGAATTTTTCGGGATATTATATTTATTTCTAAAATCAATTATTTGTGTCGGCTCTTGATATAAAGGAATATTTCTTATGACTAGTGTGTTTTTAATTTTATAATAATTCTCAAGAAATTTAGAATCCATTTCGCCAGTAGTTAAAATTAGGTCAACCTTTTTAATAAAGAATTTTTCAATTAGTCTGATAATTGATTGCAGAATCGGTCGATTTCTTAATCCACCAATAAACGCATAGAGTTCGCGGCTGTTGTAGTAAATCTTTGCTTTCTTAAATTTTCCAATTGTAGTAACAAATGGTAATGTATAAAAATCTTCTGCAAAAAAAATATCTGCTTTGTTTTTTATAAGTTCGATTGATAAAATAAAAGCGAAGTGCAGATAAAAGAAAAGGGAAAATTTCCCTTTGTGCAATCTAAAAACTTTTATATCATCCTTAAAAATATTTTCTTTTTTGATAAACCAATCGAAAGAAATAACAGATACTTTGCAGCCATCTTCTTTTAGTGAATTGGTAAGATTTATTATTCTTGAATCATTAAAAGCATTTCCCAGGAAAGCTATGCAAATTCTTTTTGTATACATTGAAGGAATTACAATTTAATATAAAGAGTATTTCTCATTATTGTTTTTGCATCAAATTTTTCTTTGAACTCGATTAAGCTCATACTTGGAGTCATAGGATTTTCAGCTTTTGTATCCTGCGATACTCCAATATCAACATAACGAAATCCTCTCTCTGTAGAATCTTTTACAACTTCATACATTACACGTTGAATAGGTTTATACTCGGCATATTCATAAAGCAGCATGTTATAAAAACAAAGCGCAACATATTGATTTGGATAAAACATTAATGAACCTGCAATAGGAGTATCTTTGTAATAAACCATAAATAATTTCAATCTATCAGGAAGCAATTCTTTCAGTCTCAGCAAATCTTCATAAGTGTGCGTTGGTTTTACATTATGACGTGCTTTATTTTTTAAGAGAATTGGGTAGAATTCGTCATATCTTTCATTCACTTCAACTCGAAGTTGAAAATCTCTGAATGTTTTACGAATATTTCTTCTGATAGTAGGAGAAAATCTTTCAAGAAT
Organism: Melioribacter sp.; assembly: GCA_029907415.1. Lineage (GTDB taxonomy): Bacteria > Bacteroidota > Ignavibacteria > Ignavibacteriales > Melioribacteraceae > Rosettibacter > Rosettibacter primus. The sequence continues at coordinate 3,465 of JARYLX010000073.1, read as the reverse complement.
ATCTCTGTCTTTATCAAGTTTAATTGCACTCGAGATGTAATGTAATTTATATTGAAAACCTTGCCATAGCATTGCAAAATCAAGACTTTGATTTGGATATCTTTCATAAATTAATGGGGCAGCAGTAAGCATAAACTCTTTAATGCCATTTTTTCTTCCATAATCAAGAAGAGTTGATACAATTTCCATTGCCTTTGCAAACGTGATATCTTTAGTTACTATTGAACCGTAACTTGCACCAATCGGGGATTCAAACATTCCATTGTTGATTGAACCTGGTAAGACTGCAACAATATTTCCTTTCTCGAGAAAAATTAGATGGTCAAATTTAAATTTGCCTGGAGTATGATAATCGAGAAATTTTTGAAGATGGAACATTGTTCCGTTGTTTGATTCGAGAACAAATTGGTCCCACTTTTCTTTCCACTCCTCAGTATATCTGATAATTTCCATTTTTAATTAAATGTATATGTGAATGAAATAATATGCGAATCACCAAGCGAATATTTGTATGGTACATAAGCATAATCTAAATTAATTCCACGAAAAATAATTCCAAAACCAGCCGTAACATTTTTTGAATCGTAACCGGAAATGTACCCGCTTCTTAATGCAAACATATTGAAATAAAAAATTTCAATTCCAAAATGAAGATGAGAAATTTTGTCGTCTATATAATTTTGAAAACCAGCGGTAGCACTAAAATTTAGTTTATAATCCGGCAAATCAAAATTATAAGTTAAACCTGCTCTAAAATCTTTTGGTAACTTAGTTGGTTCTGTTCGAAGTTGTTTCATTGAACCAACATTTCTTAATGAAGCACCTAATGTTAGATTCTTAAATAAATTTTTATAACTGATGCCAAAATCAAAAGCATAGCCGGTAGCATCATCAGAAAAAAGATTTTCATAAATATATTTTATTGAAGCGCCGGCAAATAAATTTTCGTATAATTCATAAGCTGCTGAGAGATTTCCATAGAAATAATGAGCATTAAATTTTGATTCAGCTTCACCCGGCTTTGTTCTTACTTCAATATCAGAAATTGTTGTAGTATTAATTCCAATCATAAATGGAATATTTAGAAATGAAAAACTTCCTGAAAAAAATTCAGAACTCAAATCGTTGAAATAAGTATTATGAGAAAAAGATAATTGTGTTTTTGGATTTATTGCAATAACAGATGGATTATAAATTCCGTTATTCAAATCACCCGAAGTAAGAGAACCAAAATCACCCATAGAAATATTTCTTGCGCCTGCTCCAAGTTTTAGGAATGATAAACCTGTTTTTATATCTTGAGCATTTATGATTAATGAGCTTAGAATTATTATAAAAATTATTTTTTTCATAGCAATTAAAAGTTAATGTTAATTCCAATTATATGCTGGTCATTTGAAGAATAAGGTTCAATTACAAATGCATAGTCAATGCCAAATTTGATAGTTTTCATTTTATAAAAATATGAAAAACCAAATGAAGGGCGAACAGGAGTTTCAGTATTGGATAAATTAAATCTGTCAATTCCACTTCGAATAAAAAAATCTTGATAGATATTATATTCAAGTCCACTTCTTAAATAATTTGTATTAGCGTTGCTGCTTTCAAGTTCTATTGCAGCTATTAATTTTGGATTTGTAAATTTATATGCGATGCCAACTTTTTTCAGCAAAGGAAATTTATTTACTGTTGTATTTCCATTTTGTCCATATATATTTCCTGTATCCCATTTATAAGCACTGTTCAAATCGGAAATTACAAGTGATAAAGAAAGATTATCGTTGAAAGAATACAAAGCGCCTGCATCCATTCCCAGTGCTGTTGAAGTAATATTGTTGTAAAGTTTGTAGTAATAAAATTTGAATGCAATGCCTAAAGCTAATTTATCTGAAAAGCGATTTGAGAGTGAAATAAAAAATTGTGTTTCCATAGTTGATATATTATCAAAGATTTCACCTTCATTGTCACGCAAATCAATGTTTGAAACTCCAGCCAATATAAAACCTGAGCTTATTCCAGCAACAGATTTAACTTGTTTTGATTCGGATTCCTTTTTGAATTCAAATTTTCTTGTAAAGTTGATAAAACTTAGAGTTCGATCTAATGGTAAAAATGAATAAGAAGTTTGAAATACATTCTCTGCCTGAAAAGCAGAAAGAGCAGGATTATAATAAGAGACCAGATTCCCATCTTTAACTGCCGAAAGTGCGTTTCCCATTCCCATTCCTCTTGCACCAAATCCCATTCTGCTGAATGAGCCAGGCATGCTGTTAATGGGTGAGTATTGTGTTTGTGGTTTTATAACCGATGTTATGATGAATAATATAAATAATAATTTTTTCAACATATTCTCTGCACTTTGTTTTACATTAATACAATAATTTTACCAAATAAAGGTTCATTGGAATCAATATCAATTCGATAGAAATAAACTCCATTGGGAACTATTCTTCCACTTTCATCTTTTCCGTCCCAGAATTCAATTTGCTCACCTTCAGAATTTCTAATTGCATTTTGAATTATTGTTCTTACCAGATTCATTCCAAAATCAAATATTCTTATTGTTACACTTGAGCCTTTTTCAATTTTATATTTGATTCTTACTACTTCATCATCGGGGGAAAATGGATTTGGAAAAGCATAAGACTCGTTTGAGTTATTTAATTTTTTTGATGACAGAAAAACTTTCCATTCTCCATTCCAGTTGTTGTTGGTATCAATAAATTTTGCTAAGCCATCGAGTGTTCCAATCCATATGTCTGTTGATTCTTCTCTTTGTTTAACTTTTACAGCTCTGAATCTTTGCTTTTTAATGTTAATAGGAATTTTTGTTTTGCTATCAACAATTTCTTGAACTGAGAACCATGTTTTACCATTATTGTTTGAACGAAAGAGCCCATTTTCGGTAGCTGCAAAAATATCTGAATGAGTAAAATTGTTGTTGCCGTAATATTTAAAATCAATGTCAAGAATTTTTTCATCAGTTAAAAATGTCTGCCATGAATTTCCACCATCATAAGTAACGCTGAGAGCATAATATTCATCAGTGCCTTCTGCTTTCCATGTTGCTGCCCATATTGAGTTATCATATTTATTGTGTTGAAGCGATAAAATAAAATTTCCGCTTATGGGATTTGATTGATTTGTGTGATTAAATTTTATCCAGCTTACTCCACCATCTGTACTTTTATTAATTCCTCCAGCTGTGCCGACATAAATTGTTGAATCGTCTACAGCAAGCAAAGAAAAAGCTCGATGATTCAAATAGGATTCTTTTCCGAATTTACCTGCTACAGGCTGCAAAGAAAATTTTAATGTATCGGTGGGCTTGATTGAATCAAGATTATCTGGAGGAAGAACAACTCTTTGCCATGTTTTTCCCATATCGGTTGATTTTCTTAATCCACCGGCAAAGCACACAATCCAGATTGTGTTTTTAGTGAAAGCTATGTCGTATACAAAATT
>JARYLX010000072.1 GCA_029907415.1 Melioribacter sp. | reverse complement strand
TTATTACTTCCCATTTTTTGATAAGTTCAGAACTCCATCAATGATATTGCATGTTCTGCAAATCTTATTCCCAATTCTTGCAGGCTTCGGGGTAATGAGAATAATTTCTTTAAGAGAAGAAAAAAATTCAAAGATATTGAAAAACATTAAGAACACAGCATTAATATTTTCTATACTATTTGTTTTGTCGATTCTCCTAAGTGGAACTATTTCCGATTGGTTTGTAAATAGAGTTAAAGCATATGCATCTAATTTGGCAAATCAACAAGAATCGCAAATGTTTATTGCACTGTCAGATTATATGGCAGATATGTTCAGAGGTGATTTACAAATAGCAATGGCTTTGTTATCAATTACATTTGGATTGATTTATGCTTATCTAAATGTAAAAATAAACAAACAATTATTACTTACAGCTTTAGCATTTTTTATATTGTTTGATTTATTCAGAATTGGTAATCGCGGTGCAAGTTATGTTGATGCAAAACAAATTGATGAACTTTTCAATGAACCAGATTATGTAACTGCAATTAAACAACAAAATGATAAAGAGCCATTTAGAATACTTAATCTAAAACAAGATGGTTCTCTTGGTTCTCTAAGAAACAATGCGAATTACAATGTCTATTTTTTGCTTGAGGATTTTTTTGGTTACTCTGCTGTCAAACCACGCACATATCAAGATATTGTTGATGTTGTTTCTCCTGTAAATGTTACTTTATGGAGAATGTTAAATGTCAAATACATTGTCACAAATCAACCTTACAATCCTGACGGTTTTGTGCCTGTTTATCAATCAGCAAATACTTTTGTTTACAAAAATGAAAAGGCACTGCCGCGTGTGTATTTCGTAGACAGTGTGCTTGCTGAAAAACCATTAGAAATTTTAAATGCAATCAAAAATGATTCATTTGACCCACAAAATAAAGCTTATTTAGAGAATGTTGATTTTAAAATTGAACCGAAAGATACAACAACAAACGCTGTGATTACAAAATATCAGGACGAGCACATAACTGTTGAAACCAAATCAAATAGAAATAATTTCTTATTCTTCGGAACAACATATTTGCCGGCATGGAAAGCTTATATCGATGGTAACCAAATAAAAATTTATAAAACAAATTATGGATTTATGGGAATTGTAGTCCCTAAAGGAAATCACAAGGTTGAATTCATTTATGAACCTAAAGCATTCAAAATTGGGAAAAATCTTTCACTAATTTTAAATATAATTTTGTATGCAGGAATAATTGCAATAGTCGTTATGAGTCGTAAGAAAAATAAATGATAATATGATTGATCGACTGAAAGATACATTAAGAGATGCGTTCATTTACAGTTTAAGCAACATTGCACCTAAGTTAATCGGTGTTATTTTACTTCCAATTTACACTGCATATTTAAGCAGAGCCGAATTTGGAAGCTGGGATTTATTAGATGTAACTACAAATATACTTGCAGAAATTTTTCTTTTAGGCCAGGCAGCTTCTATCATTTTTATCAATAACTCAAATGAATATAAAGACAAAAAACAAACTGCGCTTTTTACACTTACACTTTTTCTATTAACTGTTTGCATTCTGCTGATTTTATTCTCCGAATTTTTCATTACAACATTTGGAAATATATTTGACAACTCGGTTATAAAACCAATTTACTTGCGTATTATTGTATGGATTGTTCTTTTTAGAACACTGAATAATTTATTTTTATCAAAATATCGTGCAGATGAAAAAGCATTATTTTTTTCTTTGGTTAGCATTACTAAACTTTTAATAATCGCTGCACTCACATTATACTTTCTAATTAAATTAAATAAAGGCATTGAAGGAATTTTCTTGTCTGCATTAATTGGCGAAGCAGTTGTAACGATATTTCTAATAATAAAATTGCTAAGTCATTTCAAACCAAAATTTGATTCAGAAATATTAAGATTTTCGATAAAATTTGGAGTCCCGCTTACATTTGCATCTTTAGGAATAATGTTATTGAATTTAAGCGACAGATATATCATAACATACTTAATTGGAACCGAAGCAAATGCACTCTATGGATTAGGATACAGAATTGCAGGCATACTAAATATGTTTTTAATAATGCCATTTGGATTAAGCTTAATGCCTATTGCATACAAGTATTATGGACAACCTGATGATAAAAGATTTTTTAGTAAGATTATGACATACTCAACTTTTCTATTTATCTGGGGTTGTATAGCAATTTCGTTGTTCAGCAAGGAAATTGTAAAAATATTTTCTGAGAAATCGGAATATTATGATGCATATTTAGTAGTGCCGGTTATTTTAATTTCATATGCATTTAGTGGAATGCGGCTTACAGCATCATTGGGAATGATGTTAACAAAAAATACAAAACACATTGCCACTATAACTTTGGGAGCTGCAGTATTAAACATAATACTTAATTTTATTTTCATTCCTTATTTTGGAATAATGGCAGCAGCTTTTAACACATTAATTGCATTTGTTTTGTTTTATATTATTACACATATAATTTCGAATAGATATTATAAAATCCCTTATGAAAAAAGAAAAATAATTTTGCTAATAGTTGTTGGTTCTGTATTATCCTCCTTTGTGTATTTGTTACCCGAAAGAATTGAATATATTTTTGTGAAGGTGGTTTTGATAGTGTTGTTTCCAGTGATTTTGTATGTGCTAAAATTTTATGAAACTCGTGAACTTGAATATATTAGAAATCCCAAGTTATTATTGTTACAATTTAACAATACAATAACAAGAAATGAAAAATAATACAAAAAAAGTATTGATCATTAGTTATTATTGGCCACCTGCAGGTGGTATAGCTGTACACCGTTGTTTAAAATTTGCCAAATATCTTAGAGAATTTGGCTGGGAACCAATTATATGCACAGCTGAAAATCCAGAATACCCTGTATTGGATGAATCTAATTTTAAAGATGTTCCGAAGGGAATAACAGTATTAAAAACAAGAATTTGGGAGCCATATAATTTATTTAAATTTATTACGGGTAAAAAGAAAGAAGAACGAATCCACAATGTATTTTTAGAAGAAGAAAAGCATACTTTAGCACATAAAATTGGAATTTGGATTAGAGGAAATATATTTATACCAGATGCTCGAAAATTTTGGATAAAACCCACTGCCAATTACCTAATAAAATATTTAAGTGAAAATCATGTAGATGTTTTATTTACAAATGGTCCCCCCCATACAAATCACATGATTGCTTATAAAATAAAAAGAAAATTAAATATTCCATGGCATGCCGATTTTCAAGATCCTTGGACACAAGTGGATTACTTCCCACAGCTAATGTTAAATCCAATATCAAGAAAAATTCATGAAGCTATGGAACAACGAGTTTTTAAGTATGCAGATAAAATCACAATATGTAGCGAAACATGGAAAAAAGATCTTGAATCAATAGGAGCAAATGATGTAGGAGTCATTGTATGGGGATATGATGAAGATGATTTTAAGGATATAAATGAAAGGTTATCAGATAAATTTACTTTGAGCCATTATGGAAGTCTTGGACCTGATAGAAATGCCAAAACTCTATGGAAAGTGCTATCAGATTTATCGAAAAAGAACGATGAATTTTCAGATGCTTTAGAAATTGAATTAGCTGGTTTTATTGGTCATTCAGTAATTGATGAGATAGAAAATTTAGGATTGAAAAAAAATTTGAAACTCTATCCTCATCTTACACGCTCAGAAACTATAAAAAGGATGCATCGTTCCCAAGTCCTTTTATTAATATTAAATAATATGCCGAATGTGAACGGAAGATTGCCTGGAAAACTTTTCGAGTATTTAGCTTCACGGAGACCCATTTTAGTAATTGGTCCCGAAAAAAGTGATGCATCAAAAATTGTTCATGGCGTTAATGCTGGTTATACATGTGATTTCAATGACTATGAAAAAACTTACGAAATAATTGTTAACTTGTTTAATAAATTCAAAGCTCGTGAATTATTTCCAAATCGAACAGACATTTCTCAGTATTCAAACAGAAACCTAACACAAAAATTAGCTGAATATTTAAATCATATTTCTAAGACGAAACAAAAATTTGTTCAGACTTATGGAGAAAAAAATAAAAGTATTATGCTTTACTGACAACTCTATAGGTAGAGATGTAGAGATGATATTACCAATTAGGTATTTTGCTGAACGATTTTTTAACTGTGAATTCTATCATGCTTTGAATATTGATATTCATCAAATATATAAACAAAAACCGGATATAATATTATCAGCAAATACAATTGGCTCAAATTTATATTTTGAAATATCTAAAATTGCACACGAACAGTCGATTCCCTTATTTGCTCTTATTTCGGAAGGAAATTTCAGAACAGATGGTTCATTTAATATTTGGGGTTTTAATCGGGATAAAAAATTTTATCAGGAATATGTATGTTGTTGGAGTGAAAGAACTGCTGAGTATTTAAAAAAAGAAGTACCTGAAGCTAAAGATAAAATTGTTGTTACAGGAGGCACTGGTTTTGATAGATATTCTATTTATGAATTTATGAATAAGGAAGAATTTCTTAAAAAGTATAATAAACAAAATTTTTCGAAAATAATTGGGTATGCCGGTTGGGCATTTGGCAAAAAAGACCATAAAAGAGGAATAGAAGAACTAATTGCCTACTTCAAAGGTGATGAATCTAAACTTGCATGGGTAGAAGAACAAAGAAAGAAAGTCCGTGATATTCTCAAAAATACAATTGAAAATAATTCTGATATACTTTTTATATTAAAACAACATCCTCAAGAAAACGCTCCTGAAAGGCCAGAACCTGTTACCAATGAAATGAGTGAACTGGTTCATTACAATAATGTGATATACTTATGCAATGAAGAATCAATTCACGATTTAATTTCAGTATCTGATATATGGACTTGCTTTGAATCCACAACAGCACTTGAAAGCTGGCTTATGGGGAAACAAACAATTTTTATTAATCCAGACCCTAATTTTAACAGAGATGCGCTATATAAAGGTTCTGCTCTTGCAACTAATTATAAAGAATTACAGAAAATGATAAATGAATTTTATAGCTATGGTAAAATAGAGAGTTTTTATAATACAGAAAAAACAATTGTAAGAAATCAATTAATAAAAGATATAATTGGCTATGGAGATGGCATGAATCATATTCGTGCTTCTTACTATTTTAAAAAAACGATAGAAAATTTTATTAGTGGTAAATATAAACCTAAATATAAATTTCATTTCTGGCATTGGTTAGTTTATATATTAATACGCATAGCAGGACCATTTTATAATCGCAAAATTTATTCTCGTTTATATAAATTTAAAAAGCATTTATGGGTGTTTGAAAATTATAAAATGGAAAAACTCCACAGGTTATACGAAAGTTATAAAAATTATTTAGATAAGTTTTATAATGATAATAATATTGAAAGAAAATTCTTTTCAGGGGAGCTATTTAAAAACATTTTTTGAATATGCTGGCATTATTTAATTCGTTTGAGCTTTGATAATATATTATAGTTTCTTTAATTTTTATCATTAGGGATCCATAAAATAATAGATTCTTTTCTACTGGAGTACTCAAATGAAAAAGAAAATTATCATGCTAATATTTTTTATCAATATTTCCCTTTTTGCAGGTTGGGAAAAACTGAAATCAAACACATCAGAATGGTTAACAGATGTATATTTTATTGATGATTTTATCGGTTATGCCGTTGGTACCAATGGTACAATTATTAAAACAATTGACGGTGGAGATAATTGGTCTAATGTTAGTATTAACATACCCGAGTGGTTACTTTCTGTATATTTCTTCGATAAAGATCACGGTTTTATAGTAGGAACAAACTCCATCATAATATCGACAGTTGATGGAGGTACAAGCTGGGAATATCAATATTTACCATATAATGTCAATTTTCATCAAATATTTTTTTCTGATAGAAACAAAGGGTGGATTGTAGGCGGTACACCTGAGGGTACTGGTATTCTGTTAAAAACGACAGACGCTGGTACTACATGGATACCTGTAATTACTGATTTGCCAGTCGAGCTATTGGGGATATATGTTTGTTCATCTAATCATAGCTATGTTATAGGAAGAAATGGTACTTTCCTCAAGTTTAATAATTCTGATTATTCTTGGTCAGTTAATAACATTTTTAATTTTGTATTCCAAGATGTGATATGCAATGGTGATGATATCTGGCTTGTTGGAGATCACGGGATTATATTAAAATCAACCGATAAAGGGTATTCATGGACATCCTTCGCTAAAATAACAGATAATCATCTATTTAAAATTAGATTTAATGGTAATAAAGGAATAATAGTTGGCGGATCGGGAAGCGGGTATTATTCTTACAGTTCAATTATAATGGAAACAGATGATGGAGGTACTAACTGGACATTGACACAGATTGAATCTTGGCCGAAATTATATTCCGTTGCATTCCCTTCATTAAAGAGAGCTTATGCCGTCGGATTTGATGGGATTATCTTAAGATACAGTCCTCAAATTACAGATATTACAAACAATGATGTCCCGCACCAATTTTTACTTAGCCAGAACTATCCTAATCCATTTAATATAGAAACAGTGATTAACTATTCATTGCCTAAGAACGGATATGTGTTACTAAAAGTTTATGATATTCTTGGGTGTGAAGTTATCTCACTTGTTAATGAGTATAAATCCGCGGGCACCTATAAAATAAAGTTTAATGGTAAAAGTGTAGCAGGCAATAGTGCTTTGCAAAGCGGTGTATATTTCTACAAATTAACATTTGAAGGAGTTAATATTATAAAAAAAATGATTTTAGTTAAATAAAATATATCATTAATACTCTTTAATAAAATACTTTCTTACTAATAATATTTGTTCGTTACAAATAAATTTTTCTTAATGCCAATATCTACAATGCCAGCTCAAAAAGTTATATTGATGCCTTTGAAAGAATCTTAATTAAATAACTGCCATACACTTTATTATCATAATAATTTCTTTGGCTTTCAAATTTGATAAGTTTTATCTATTGAGTATTTTTACTCAGCATTTAAGTAAATTTACTTAACATATTGAGTATTTTTATAAACACAAATTATGTGTATAAACGAAAACAGCACGATATAATATCAAAATGACTTAAAGAAAAAAGTAATTTTATTCAGGTGATTATAGGACCAAGACAATGCGGCAAAACCACATTAGCACAACAAGTAGCATCATCAATTAATATATAAACTCATTATATATCGGCTGATTCTCCCACTCCTCTTACACCAATTTAGCTTGAGCAACAGAGGGAAGCGGCAAAATTGTTATCTAAAAAAATTTTCTAAAGGTGCACTTTTAATCTTAGATTAAATTCAAAAAATTCATGGCTGGTCTGAAGTAGTAAAAAAATTATAGGATGAAGATAAAGCTAGTAAAATAAAATTTGAAAGTAATGATTCTTGGCAGTTCTCCATTATTAATCCAAAAAGGACTTACAGAAAGCTTAGCTGGCAGATTTGAACTAATTCCTCTTTATCATTGGAATTATAGAGAAATGAAAGAGACTTTTGGCTGGAATTTAGACAAGTTTATTTATTTGGGAGGTTATCCTGGTTCAGCCAAACTGATAAATGACGAGGAGAGATGGGCAAGTTACATCAGAGATTCATTGATTGAAACTACTATTTCGAGAGATATTTTTCTTCTACTAGAATTGATAGCAGCCTTTATTCCGACAATTATTCAAATCAGGCACTTCATACTCCTGTCAAATTGTTTATTATCAAAAATTATTAGGGCAACTTCATAATGCAGGCAATACTATTACCTTAACTCATTATCTGCAATTACTCTCAAATGCTGGGATGCTAACAGGTCTTCAAAAGTACTTAGGTTCAGAAATTCGACAGCGCTCTTCCAGTCCAAAATTTTTATCATTAAACAATGCTTTAATTTCATCACAATCTCAATATAACTTTAAAGAAGCAAAGCTAAACACTGACTTCTGGGGACGTTTGATTGAAAATGCAATTGGTTCACATTTATACTCGGCTACAATTGGTACAAAACTAAAATTAATGTACTGGAGAGAAGGTTCTTACAAGGTGGATTTTGTTTTACAAAAACGGATCTAATTTAATAGCTATAGAAGTTAAAAGCGGAAGATTAAAAGAAAGTTTAAGAGGTTTTGATATATTTTGTAAACAATATAATCCTAAAAGAAAATTATCAATTGGTTTAGGAGGAATTTCTATTGAAGAATTTTTATTAACTCCCCCAGATGAATGGTATAATTGATAAACTATCATTGCTTTGTTTTTTATAAAACAACAAATTGTTTTTATCATCTTAAATAAGTATTTGTTATTTTTATATAAAGCATATAAAAATATTTTTATTACAATGGACTATAATTTCATAAGTGAAATAATAAAAGAAAATAATAATATCAGCTTTGCATATTTATTTGGGTCAAGAGCAAATAACAATATCAGATTGGGCAGCGACCTTGATATAGCAGTTTATTTTGAAAATGAACCGTCACTTGATGAAATAGGTAAACTTTCATCTGAGCTTGAGATATTAACCAGTTGTGAAATAGATTTAATTAAATTGAACAATCTTTATGATACTAATCCAGAATTAGCTTATAATATTATTAAAGATGGAATATTAATTTTTCACAGGAATATTAACATTGCAAATGAGTTTAAAAAAAATGCGATACTGAGATACCTTGACTTCAAACCACTACGCGATAAATTTCATAACCTATTTTTAGAAAGATTATCTAAAAATAAATTTGCTTTATAAATGATAATAGACAAATTAAAGACATTAGAAGAGAATCTAAAAATTCTCAACAAAATTAAGAACACTTATAAACCCGATGATTTTCTTAAAGATAAAGTTGATGAATGGGGACTTAGGTATGGAATTTTTGAAAACATTCAAATAATAATTGATATTGCAAGCAGTATTGTTGCCGAGAAAAATTTAGGGACACCTAAAAATTATTCAGAAGCGGTTACATTGTTTGTCTCAAATAATTATATTGAAAATGAATTAGGAAGAAAATTAATTAAAATGATTGGACTTAGGAATTTGCTTGTTCATGAATATGGAATAATAGATATAAAAAAGTTATATGAATATCTAAATTCATTAGAAGATATTCGAGATTTTGTTAACACTATAAAAGAAATTGTTGCATAAATTAAGCTTCTTCACTTTTGTCTCCCATTTTACTTCTTCATAGTAACCAATACAAAAAAAATTTCATAAATTTGTTTTGAATAAATTTTGGATAAACATGGATGGCAAAACAATTTTAATTACAGGGGGCACTGGCTCATTCGGGAAAAAATTTGTCGAAACAGTTCTTAAAAGTTATAATCCCAAAAAGATTATTATTTACAGCCGTGATGAATTAAAACAATTTGAAATGCAGAATGACCCGCGTTTTCAAAAAGAAGGTGTATTGATGCGTTATTTTATTGGTGATGTTCGAGAACTCGATAGATTAAAACGAGCAATGGAGGGAGTCGATATTGTAATTCATGCAGCTGCATTAAAGCAGGTTCCTGCAGCAGAATATAATCCTTTCGAAGCCGTTAAGACAAATATTATTGGGGGCCAAAATGTAATTGATGCATGTCTTGCATCAAGTGTAAAAAAAGTTATTGCGCTGAGCACAGATAAAGCAGCTGCACCAGTTAATCTTTATGGTGCCACAAAATTAACTTCCGATAAACTATTTATCGCAGCAAATAATTATAAAGGCACTCATGATATTAAATTCTCAGTTGTTAGATATGGCAATGTAATGGGAAGCCGCGGTTCTGTAATTCCATTCTTCTTAGAAAAAAAGAAAACCGGCATTCTGCCAATTACTGATGAACGAATGACAAGATTTAATATTACTTTGCAGGAAGGCGTTGACTTCGTTTTATTTTGTCTGGATAAAATGTGGGGTGGCGAATTGTTTGTTCCTAAAATTCCTTCATATAAAATTCTTGACCTTGCAAAAGCAATTGCACCAGAATGCAAAATTGAAATTGTGGGAATAAGACCCGGAGAAAAAATTCATGAAGAAATGATAACTCAAGCTGATGCACTTAATACAATTGAATTTGAAAAATATTTTGTAATACTTCCTTCAGTTCAGCTTGGTAATAATAAACATTTGAAACTCTGGGATACAGAAGAATTCAGAACTAAAAGCAATAGCAAGCCGGGAAAATTTTGTGAATACGGATTTTCATATAATAGCGGAGCAAACCCTCACTTCTTATCTGTTGAAGAATTAAGAGAGCTAATTATAAAAAATGTGGATGGCGCAAAAGAAATCATTTATGGAGATTAAATGAAAAATATTTATTCATACGGCAAACAAACTATTGCTGAAGAAGACATTCAGGCTGTAGTCGAAATACTCAAATCTGACTGGTTGACTCAAGGACCGACTGTTAAAAAATTTGAAAATGAGCTCTCTTCAAAATTTGGAAGTAAATATGCTTCTGCTTGTGCTAATGGCACTGCAGGTTTACATTTAATTGCTTTATCATTAGGATGGAATAAAGATGATATTGTAATTACATCCCCCATTACATTTCTTGCAAGTGCAAATTGTGCAGTTTACACTGGGGCAAAAGTTGACTTTGCAGATATAGATTATTCTTCATACACAATAGACCCAAACAAATTAGAAGACAAAATAAAATTCTATTTATCACAAAATAAAAATGTAAAAGCCGTCGTTGCTGTTGATTATGCTGGGCATCCATGTGATTGGGGAGCACTAAAAACGCTAAAAGAAAAATATGATTTTCAACTCGTGAATGATTTTTGTCATGCTCTCGGAGCAGAATATAAAAACGATTTTAAATATGCAGTTAAATATGCTGATGCAGTTAACTTAAGCTTTCACCCCGTAAAACATATTACTACTGGCGAAGGCGGCGCAGTTTTGACTAACAATGAAGAATTAGACAAACAAATTAAAACATTAAGAACTCATGGAATGACAAAAGATGAATCAATATTAGAAAAAAATGACGGACCTTGGTATTACGAAATGCACGAAATTGGTTTTAATTATCGAATTACTGATTTTCAATGTGCACTTGGAATAAGTCAATTAAAAAAACTCGATTTATTTGTCGAAAAGAGAAGAAATATTGCAAAGTATTATGATGATTTTTTTTCTCATGATGATAGATTTATAATTCCAGAAATTTCTAAAAAAGTTAAACACGCATATCATCTTTATCCACTTCAAATAAAATTTGATGAACTGAAAATTTCTAAAAAGGATTTCTTTCTTAAAATGAAAGAAAAAAATATTCTTCTACAGGTTCATTATATTCCTGTGCACTTACAACCTTTTTATAGAAAAAATTTTGGATTCAAAGAAGGAGATTTTCCGATTGCAGAAAAATTTTATAAAAGAGAAGTTTCTATCCCCATTTATCCATCATTGAACGAATCGGATTTGAATTATATTTCGGAATCAATTCTAAAAACTC
>JARYLX010000071.1 GCA_029907415.1 Melioribacter sp. | reverse complement strand
TCCAATCAATTCCAGTAGCTGCTACTTCAATAGCAGTAGCTCTTGCTACTTGCTCTACAATATCCGGATTTCTTGTGCATCCAAGTCCAATGTTATGAGGAAAAATTACTGCTCCATAAACATTATTATGTCCATGTACTGCATCAATTCCATAAATTATAGGTATTTTTAATCTTGTTTGAAGAGCATAAGATTGAAACATATCATACATATTTGCCCATGCTTCGGGTGTATTAGTTTCAGGAGCTGAACCACCTCCACTTAAAATTGAACCTATATAATAATTTTTTATATCCTGCGGATTATTAATAACTGCACTTCTGTCCACCTGAATCATCTGACCAATTTTTTCATCAAGTGTCATCTTTGAAAGAAGTGCATCAACTTTTTTATTTATTTCTTCTAATTCATCCTGATTAAAAGAATTAATAGAACTATTTCTGCATGAAATTAATGCAATAAGAATTACAACAAAGTATAAAATTCTTTTTCTCATATTTTTTTCTCCAATTCGTTCCAGATTAAAGCAGCTGCTCCAAGAACAGCTGAATTTCTTTTTATTAATGATGATTGTAAAATTTTTACTTTGTTCTTAAAAATATTCAATAAATTTTCTTCTAAATATTTCTTTGTAGGTTTAATTAACAAATCACCGGCAACAGCTAAACCTCCAAAAAGAATTATAGCTTCGGGACTGAGGTGTGCAACTATATCAGCTAATTTAAAGCCAAGTATTCTTGCTGTGAAATCAAAACATTCGAGAGCAAGTCTGTCTCCTTTCTTTGCAGCTTTGTAAATATCTTTTGATGTAAGTTCTTCATAAGGTATTGTTCTTAATTTACTCGGAAAAGAAGTTGATGCCATCAATTCAAATGCAGTTCTTTTTATTCCACTTGCTGATGCATAAGTTTCTAAACAGCCTTTTCTGCCGCAACCACATTGACGACCATTTGGGTCAACAATTGTATGTCCTAATTCTCCAGCAAATCCATCAGAACCATAAACTAATTTCCCATCTACAACTATTCCACTACCCAACCCAGTTCCTAAAGTAATAACAACAAAATTTTTCATTCCCTTTGCAATGCCAAAAAGCATTTCTCCAATTGCTGCTGCATTTGCGTCATTAGTAATAGCTGAGGGCAGAGATGAATATTTTTTTATTTCTTTGAGAACATTAACTGTTCCCCAATTTAAATTTGGCGGTTGTTCAACAGTTCCTTTGTAATAATTTGCATTAGGTGCTCCGATACCTATTCCTGCAAGCTCCAAATTGTTTTCTAGCTTTTTATATACTCGATTGATTTCTAAAAAAAGTCTCTTAAATAATTGCTCTGACTTTTCTTCTGCTCGTGTGGGAATAGATTTTTCATAATAACATTTCCCATTTTTATCAACAAATCCAAATTTAGTATTGGTGCCTCCTATATCCACTCCTATAACGACTTTAACTTTAGACATTAAATTCCTCCTTGAATCCAGATGAATTACAAATCAGGACAAAAATTATGCCTCATAAAATTTGAAATATGAATTAAATTTATTTACTAAACAAAAAATTAAAAGCTCTTCCCAATCAAATCCTTAACGATGAAGAAAAAATCTTATTATTTTGATAAAGTTTGTTATTAAAATAATAATGATAAACATTTAACTATAATTATGTCACAATTACTTCAAACAACAAATTCAATTATGAAATATTCTGTGATTAATCATTTATCAGAAACAACAAGAGGCAGAAAAATTTCTGCCTCTTTGAAGACATGAAATTCGAAATGCAAAGTCAATATTAAAAATTAATTCCAAGAGAAAATTTTTGAACATTTGTTAATCGTCCAAAATTGCCGTAAGAATAATCTACTTTAATTGCTATATTGCCAAGTAATAATTGTTTTACACCAAATCCAAAAGTAAGAGATTCTTCAGAATCTTTAAGAAAAAGGGATTTATAGCCGCATCTTAAAGAAAACATATCATTAAATGTATACTCAATACCAGCGTTTAGGCTTTCATAATTATCACTTGGGTGCATAGCATCAACAGCTAAATTCAATTTATGCATTTGCGTATCAATAGGACGATATGCAATACCAACTCTGAAATTTAGCGGAAGTTCCCATCCTTCAGTTTGAAGATAAGCAGGGATCTGTCCATTATTACCGCTGCTATAAGGGTCAAGGTCAACAAGGACAAGAGCAGTATTTCCATCCAATTTCATTTTAGTTCCAAAATTAGAAATTGACATTGCGAGAATTGCTCCATCAAATGGAGTAACATATTGAACACCCATATCTATAGCAATCGCAGTGGCGGTCATCTTCCAAATTTTTTGCATTACAAATTTTGGATTAAATCCGATAGCAAAATTATCAGTTAAATTAATTGCATAGGCTAAGCTGACCATAGCATCTGACACGCTAAAAGTTTCACCTGTGCCTTCAGGTTCTTCGATAGTTGTTACTTTCATTTCATCCATATTAGAAGTAAGAAAGCTTAGACCAACAGTCCCAAAATCTCCAAGATTATAAGTAGCTGCAAAGAAGTTGTAATTTATGTCTGCAATCCATTTTGTATGTTCAACAAAAATTCCGACCCCAGATAATTTTGCCAGACCAGCAGGGTTCCAGTAAATTGCACTCTGGTCATCTGCGATTGCAACAAATGCACTTCCCATTGCTGATGCACGAGCTCCCTGACTAATTGAAAGGAACGGGGCTGCACTTGTTCCTCTTTTTGATACATTTGAAACAAAGCTCTGTGCATAAATTGAGCAACTTACCAAATAAACAAGTAATGAAATAAATATTATTCTTTTCATATCTCTTCTCCATCCTATTTAATTACAGCAAATTTACCAATGTACTCACCAACTCCAGGGGCATCAACGTGATAGATATACAAGCCATAAGCTATTTCCATTCCATCTTCAGAAATTAAATTCCATGATAATGAACCATCTTCCGGTCCAGAATCTTTATGCAATGTTTTCACTAAAGCTCCATTAACAGTATAAATTCTTATTGTGCATTGTGCTGGAAGATGAATGAAATCAATTCTTCTTTCACCCCTTCCAGTTTGATTGAGATTTCTTCTTTCCCAGATATTTGCACTTATATATGGATTTGGCACAACTTGAATTTTGTTCAATTGTGAATTTGCAAGTTCTTTATCTACTGAAGAAGCTTTGGTCTTAAATGTAAAATAATCTCCTGTTCTAAAAGGTTTGGTTGTTGACAAAACAAATTTATCTCCAGCACTCGGTTCAATAACATTAACACCTGCTGGTGCATAATAACTTATTCGCCATGTAAGCTTATATGCAGTCCCAACATATTCAATAATTACAATATCATCACCAAGATCAAATTTTTTATTACTATTGTTATCGAATACTTCTGCTTTAACTATATCACCCCTCGTTAAATTATGTACTTTGAAAGGAACACTGATTTTTGTAAATGGGGTTATTTCAGTTGGAGAACTTAACCATTCAATCATATAGTCTGCAGGCCATGCAATATTTCTTGCAGGTGAACTTTTATCTGGAGTAACAAGCATAACTACATTACTTTTCCCAACAAGCCATCCAGAACTTTCAGGTTTATATTGAATAACATTATCATTTATAACAGAAATTGAAAGTCCATCAAAAGGAGGACTATATTTACCTGCACCTATATTTGATGAATCAACGGATGCTAATAATGTATCGACCTTGTTGCCAGAAATTCTTAAAACAGAATAAGAAATTGTTTTATAATCATATTCAGTCCCAGAAGAATTAAATACAACTTTATATTCCGTTCCTTCTTCAATAATATTTGGATTAAGAATTTCTACAGTTGCTTTACCTGTTCCAACACCGGATGATACTTTATTTAAATCTCCAACAATTTGAGGAGGAACATATCCAGCTACGGGTGCATTAGGAACGACAACTGCACAGTTTATATCCACAAATTGAAGTGCTCCAACTAAATTTTCTGTAATTATTTTTGTTGTTTCAGATGGAATTAATCCTTTAGTTCCAAAGTTTGGGTCACCCTGGTCGTATGCTACCACAGCATAATAATATTTTTGACCATTAACAACATTTGTATCTACATAAGAATGTTGTAATCCTGTATCATCACCTCTCCAGAAATGAGCCCCATTAATTCCAATTGGGTCAGGACCTTTAATTCCATCTTTCAAATCGAATTGAGCAATTGGTTTCCAGTATTTTGGTTCTCCTTTCGAATCGGTAATTACTTTTATGTCATTGAATTCTGGTTCCTGACTTCTATAAATCAAGTAACCTTCAAAATCTTTTTTATAACCTTTTCTGGGGTCTCCATCCTGGTAACCAAGGAATGGGTCGCGCGATTCTTCGGCTTTTCTATCCCAGTAAAGAAATACTTTTTTATCTCCAGCTACTGCAGTTAAAGTTGGTTTATAAGGTGGTTTAGAGAAATTATAATTTGCATTATAAATTTGTTGAACGGTTTCTTTATTAAAAATCATATCTTCTTTATCACTTCCAAAAACGAGTGCCATTGAAAATCTTTCACGTCTATTTAATTTAAGCGGGAAGGGACCTGAACCAAATACCATACTGATATTAGAATTCTGCAATAAAGTATCGAAGTTAGCATAATTCATCTTACGCCACATTACTTCATCATTTTTAGGCCAGCCATCTGTTGGACCTTTGCCTGCTAAGCGATAGATAGACAAACTTGTTAAACCAATCTGGTCTGATTCATCTTTATCTGTTTTATCAAAATTTGGTTCTCCATCAGTTGGCAATCCATCTGCTTCGCCAATATCTGGACCTTTATATTGTGGGTCCCATGGACCAACACCATCCTGACCGACATCATCGTTCAAAGGTTCACCAATATCCCAAACACCATTTCCATTTAAATCCGAGAACGGAACCCAATCGCCATCATTATCAATTCCATCATCTCTTCTTTCATCAATCATTCCATCTACATCGTCATCAAAATTATTCCATGGGTTACCTGGACTTTCGAGATAAGCATAGCCAACATAGCCAACCTTCCAGTTATCTGGTGGTGCTTTGCCATCATTATCAAATCCATAAGCAATATCAAGTTTAGTATCATAAGAAGCACAATCGTCTCCATTATCATCGACTCCGCCTACACCTGTATCGCAGTAGAAGCCAAAGTAAGTTGTATCGTAATCGAAATCGGATAAGTTTACTATATCGAAATGCCAGAAAATAATATCTTCGGCAAGAACGTGAGACCATTGAAAACCACGCACTTCGACTCTAAGCCCGAGTCCACCACGATTTGGGTCAGCTGCGATTGGGAAATAATTGTAAGGCGGGCGAGTAAATTCTTTATCTTTTGAATCATCCATTACATAAAAAGTTTCGAAGTCAGCATTTTGAACACCGCGGCCAAAATAACCATACCAATAACCGTCCCAATTAGCATCAATATTTGGGAGAGCACGAGGCCATTTTTCAGGCCAGGTTTTTGGTTTGTTACTTATAGCTGGTTCTTCTGAACCTGGCGCAGCATAACCGGGCACAGGTTCCATAACCCATAATTCATTTGTAACGGGGTCAAAATCAACCTCTTCTCTATATGATGTTTGACATGGATGAATTAATTGTCCATTGCCAGGAGCAATTACAGCAGAACTAATCAATGGAGTAACACCATCAATATAATTGTGGCCTGTACCTTTAGGCCATTCACCAGATGGACGGTCTGGCCATGAACCTACCTGACCATCATTTCTAAAAATAGTTCTAATTAAATTACCATCCATTATTCCTTTCTTTCTGTATGTTTTATCCCCATATGGTTCATTTCTGTATTTTTGTATCTGGGGATCAATTTGCGGTAAAATAATTCCCGCATTTATCAGAAAGAAAATTATAATCAAAATATTTCTCTTCATTCTTAACTCCATTTTCTATACTCAATTTTGTCGTTCAAAAATTTACATTTACCCCTAAGCTAATCCTGCGAGGTGCAGAAAAATTACCGGGGTTTTTAATGTATTCATCAATTGTATTTAATCCAATGATTGGACCGGCAAATTTCACATTTAAATCTTTATCTGCTCTTCCTGTACTTGCATAAACTCCAACTTCATTTTTAATATCAAATAAATTGTAAACAAGCAGGAAGAAATTGAAATCGTAACCAAAAATTTTAAAATGTTTGTTTGCTTTTAAGTCAACATTAATATAAGATGGACGTCTCCCATTGTTTTCGAATCTGAGACCGCGTGTATATCTTGGTTCTTCTGTATAAGGCATACCTGAACCATAATTAAAAATAATTCCTGCTACCCAATCATTAGGGTCTCCTACATTGAGTACAATATTCAAAGTATGAGTTTGGTCCCAGTTCAAAGGAACAACTTTTTTATTCGATTCTACAGGTGGGTCAGATTGATTGTTGTTGAACTCTGCCATCGGGTCAGATGCATTTCCTGCTGCAATTTGGTATGTATAGTCAATTCTTGCACTAAAAAAATCAACAAATCTTTTATCAAGAGATAATATTACTCCTTTAACATTTCCATAATCTCTGTTTATATATCTTCCAAATATAAACCCTTCATAAGTTTCCATTATCTGCATACCAAGCAGATTTCTGATATCGCTGTAGTAAACAGATAGATCAATTGAAACATTCGGGAAAATTACCTGCTGTAAACCGAGCTCATATTTAACTGTCTTTTGTGCTTTTAATTCTGGATTACCAATATATGATGATAGTGAAGTTGTCTGGTCAATAATATAATTTGGATTAGTATAAAGATTAGAAAAAGTTGGAATCTGGAAAAAATGACCATAAGAAAAATGAATAGCACCTTTATCGGAAATCGGGAAAGATACACCTAAACGTGGACTAATTTGATATTCAGCCTCAGCTTTTCTTTTCTGATTAGCTCCAGGAAAATTTGGATTGTTCAATGGATTTCTTAAATCGAGCGGAAGTTCTGCATTGGAATTAAAATAATCAAATCGTACTCCTGCATTAATTATCATTATATCATATTCCATTTTATCCTGAATGTAAGCAGAAATTTCATAAGGATTTCTTTTGTAAGATTGATTGAATTTTGTGCCAGGGTCACTATAACCAAGAGTAAAAATTGGATTGCCAAGTGAATCTAATTGTCCTTCTGTCAAATTTCTAATTGTTTTCCAGTGGTCATAAAGTGTATGTAGTCTTCCCTCGACACCTAATTTTATTTTATGCTCTTTCGTTATTTGTGATTCTAAAGTCCATTGCGCAATATATGTTAATGTATAACGATTATATCTATCCGTTTCATTTCCTCCTTGACTAAATGTATAACCAGAATAAGGACTACCTTGATTAGGTTCTACATATCTTGGGTCATATTCATCGGCATATAAATGTCCCCAGTATTTAAAAAGATTAGATGATAACTTTAATGATGAATAAGTGCTTTGACTGGGGAAATAACTTATTTGAAAATTATTTGTAGTATTTACCCTGTAATGATTTTTAATTGCATCAGGTGTCCATCTATAATAATGATTGTAATATTTATTCCAGTTATATTCCCATGCAAAATTGTAACTGAACTTAAAGTATTTAGTTAAATATGTGAGTTTACCATTGAATGATTTTCTTTGAGTTGGATTCATCGGAACATAAGAACCATCGCCGGTATGCTGATCAATCCATATTGTATTATCCATTGGGTCGGGAAAGATTGGTCGATTATCTGTTGTATTATAAACTTTTTTCCCATAGATATGACCTTCATCGCCAAAATATCTTCCAGAAATAAAGAAAGTAAGATTATTCAAAATTTTAGTTGGACCACTAAAACTGAATTGGATATCTCTTGGTCCTTTAGGATTGAACCTGTTCAAATTATAAAATATATCTGTATGATTTGTAAAGTAACTTCCCATGTATGCAGAAACATTGCCTTCAAATTTTTGTCCACCATCTTTAGTTACAATATTCACAATACCACTCATAGCTTGTCCATATTCAGCATTAAAAGTACCGCTAATTACTTCCATCTGACGAATAGCATTATTTTCAACCTGAATTCCCAGACCACCATTGTAAGCGTCTGTCACAGAGACACCATCAACAAGATAAGCAACTTCTCCCGTTCTTCCACCTCTAAAATGTCCATCTATAACACCTGCTTGTAGATTAATTATCTGGTGAATATTTTCTACTGGCATAAGTTTAATATCATCAGAAGAGACGATGGCAGAAGATGCTGTTAAGTCTTTGATTACTAATGGTTGAGTTGCAGTAATTACAACTTCACCTACGCTAACAGCAGTTGAAGTTAATTGAACATCAAGTCGTGTTGTTAAATCTATTTTAATAACTACTTTTTCTATAGTAACTTTATTATAACCAACCATACTAACAGTAACAGTATATACACCAGGTGGAATATTATTGATATAATAGTAGCCGTCCATATCAGCAGCGGCGCCAAAGTTTGTTCCATTTATTATTACATTGGCCCCCATCAATGGTTCTTTTGTATCTGCATCTATTATTTTGCCGGCTAATTTACCAGTTGTTCCAGCAAATATATTATATACAATCACAAAGAACGCTATTAATGTTAATCTTAGAAAATAGGAATTACACGGTTTACAAAATGAATTAAATAATATCATTTTATTTCTTATCATTGATTTAATTTTGCACATAGTCCAATCCTCAAAATTTTATAATAATAAATAAACGAGCGCAGCATATTTCAGCTGCACTCAATAAAAAATTATTTAATGAGAATCATTTTCTTAATATCTATAAAGGAACCACTTTCAATTTTATAGAAATAAACTCCTGTTGAAAGTCTGGAAGCATCAAATGTTACATTGTAAATTCCTGGCTGTTGGTAATTATTTACAAGTTCTGCAACTTGACGTCCAAGTATATCATATACTTTCAAAGTTACATTACCTTCTTTTTCAATAGAGTATTGAATCTGAGTAGTTGGATTAAATGGATTGGGATAATTTTGTGCAAGTGAATATGTAAGAGGAACCGAGCTAATTTCGACATCTGTTATAGGACTCATCCTGTTGCCGATGAAAGTATAAGTCCATCTTGAAACATCAGCCCAGGACTGGTCTTGATTATCAGGTGAATAGCATAATATTCCTTCTCTATTTCCAGTAGCATCATTGTCGTTAATTGAGAAATCAATTGGAATTCTGTATCCTTCTTTAACATAAATTTTATCTTTCTTTGCATCTGGATTTGCACGTTTATTCATTAAATCATTCAAAGCAATCCTTGCTTCTACAATGTAACCAGCCGGGAATTTTTCCTGCCAGTAATAATTTGTACCTGGAACTACAAGAGAATCGGTATCGCTTCCACCACCTTCAATTCTAATATGATTTTTGTGGAATCTAATATGATAATCCGGTGCATCACCCCTTTGATATGCAGTGTGTTTTAATCCTGTCATATTATACATACCAATAAACAAATCAGGAGCATCATTTAGATAAGATTCTGGTCGTGAAGTTGGATTAACAATGTCATCATTTACATCAAATGCTACATAGAGATATTGTTGGTCAATTGCAATCCAGGATTTAACTGAAAGGTCATCATCATTATCAATAAAAGTATTAGGAGCTACAAAAGCTGTTCCTTGTTTTAATTCAAATGGAACAATATTATTCCATTCATCTAAATTGCCATCAGCCTGGAAGTTTACAGTTTTTATAGCAACAACGGGAACACCTTTAGCCATATTAGTAACAGGATTATCTGTAATTGCAGGAAGAGAAGTATTGCCTGCTTTATCAGTACATGTAATCGCATAATAATATGAAACATTCTGGTCATTAAGAGGAGCTCTTAGAACATGTTCAACAACTCCAACTCCTTCTGGAACATTAGCTTTAACAGAACTTACTTTTGGGGAAGTCAAATCTGTAATTGGTTCTGGACTGAAATAGATTGTATATTTTTCACTTGACTCTCCTGGCACATCAGTCCATGTAATTAAATTAGTATATGAACCAGGAACGACTGCTAAACCTTGAGGTGCTTGTGGAGGTGTTTTATCTGTTTCTTGATATCCTGATGGAATTAAGAAGTCAAATAAAATTGTTCCTTCAGCAATAACATCTGTCCCAATAGGACCATCTGCATTTATAGAAAATTCAATTTTAAAACCACTTATGGCACTGGTATTAAACATTCTATCATCATTACCTTGACCTTCAGGATTTTTAAATACCCCTGATTGTAATGCCCAATCATTTACATCTGCTTGAACGAGAGGAATACGAACTGTTGTCCAATCTGATGGTTCATCAATGTTAATATTAAATAATGTAAACCAACTCTCTCTTGTACTTCCACTATTGTCATAAAGTATAAGTCTTGCCTGTAATCTTTCTTTTAATTGATTTGGTTCGAGATTTTTAATTGCAATATATAAATCTGTATTTGCAGATAGATTTCTTGGCGTATCAAACATGTGTTCAAAATTAACATAGCCACCCCAGCTTTGAGATGCAACAGCTTTATAATGAACTTTGAGTGCTGATTCACCTTCGAATTTATCAACTGTTTCATCAGTTAATTCTAGTTTAGTTATTGGGGCAGCAGCAGCGTCCCATTCCATTCTATCAATTGACCAATAACCTTGAATAGTAGCAGTATTATCGAATGTAGAAAGTGGAGTATACTTAGCGCCGACTAAAGTAATATGGTCCCAGAGTATTACACCTTCAGCCATATCACCACCAGTTAAAGGAGTTGTACATTCAATACTATAACCAACAATTTTATCTAAATCCAGTTCTCCATTATTTGTTACACCACTCCAACCAGGAAGAGTAAATCCACGGTCATCAGGATTAGCATTTCCATTATTAACAAGCGGAATTAATAATTCTTTCCATCCGGGAGTAGCATCATAAGGTACAGCAGTTTCAAAATACCAATCTTCATGATCTGAAGGACTATCCCAATAATTTGCTCCACCACCAGCTTCATGTAATTTAAATCTCATATGAACAGAGCCAGGTTTGGAAGATGGCACAAGATTATTATACCAGATACTGATATGAGTTGCCATACTCATATCAATGTATTGTTTGTACTCGGGACTTGTAGGTTCTGTCGAATTCAAATGCATTACTTGAACGAACCCACCCCAGGATTCAGTATAATTAACATGCCATTCTACTTTCAGCGCACCAGCACCAAATTTTTGTTGGGTTGTTTCATCAGATAATACTACATAACCTGTTCCTGTACCTAATCCATTTAGATTGCCAGGCACTGGATACCTCCAGAAATTACTGGAAGCAGTATTATCCAGAGTATTTACTACCCATTGCGCATTAATTTGAGTAGCAAATAAAAACAGTACTAATAACAATGTAAATTTCTTCATACAATTACTCCTTATTTTGTTTAGAAGTATATTACTTTTTACATAAATAGATACCATAAACCAATTGTTAGTATTAGTATTACACCTGAAATAAGAATATTCAATTTTATATTTTGCATTTTTATATCCATGCTGCTGTTTTGCATTCCCATA
>JARYLX010000070.1 GCA_029907415.1 Melioribacter sp. | reverse complement strand
TAATGAATGACGAGTTTTAAATCCAACTAAAGTTCTTACATATTTTTCTAAATTTTGAGAAGAAATTTCATTTATCATTTCATAAACTTTTTGATCACGATTTTGAATTATTGTTTGAGCATTATTCAACTGGATTAAAGAAAAATAAATAATAATGACAAAAATTAATTTGATAAAAAATTTCATGATTTTATCCCCTTGAAATTTTTCAGAGTTTATTTTGTTCTGTATAAAATTTTCCCGTCAACAATTGTATATAAAACTTTAGTCGATAGAATTTCTTCATCGCTACAATTTAACAAATCGTTTGAAAGAACTACAATATCTGCAAGTTTACCAATTGAAATAGAACCAATTAGATTTTCCTGGAATGAAGCATATGCGCCATTGATTGTATATGATTTCAGTGCTTCGAGTCTCGTCATTTTTTGCTCTGGATAGAAATAAGAACCAATTGAAGTTTTTCTTGTAACTGTTGTATAAAAATTTTTTATTGGGTCTACATCTTCTACAGGTGCATCGGTTCCATTACAGATTATTGTACCGTTATCAATTAATTTTTTCCATGCATAGGCTCCTTCTCTTGCTCTTTTTTCACCTAATCTTTCGATAACAAAAGCAGCATCGGAAGTGCAGTGTATGCCTTGCATTGCAGCAATAATTCCTAATTTAGAAAATCGATTAATATCTTGAGAAGATAAATGCTGTGCATGTTCAATTCTCCAGCGCAAATCTTTTTTATCAGGAAATTTTTTAAATATCTTTTCGTATAGATTTAGAACTTCTCGATTACCCTTATCCCCAATAGCATGAATACACATTTGAAAATCATTTTTGATTGCAAGTTCACAAATTTTTTCTAAATCTTGAATTGGAGTAACATTAGAACCAAAATGATTTGGCAAATCTGAATACGGTTCGAGCAGCCAGGCTCCACGAGAACCAAGAGCTCCATCAATATATTGTTTTATTGACCGAACTGTCAGATGATTATTTCCATAGCCAGTTAATTTATAATCTTTCAATATATAATCTTGTAATTTATGAACAGGTTCATTTATCATAACATAAAGCCGAATTGGAATTTTAGATGAATCAACGAGTTGTTTGATAATTTCAATAATTTCAAAAGTCTCTCCTGCATCATGAAAAGATGTTACTCCTTTTTTTATGCATTCATCTACAGCTAATTGAATTTTTCTTTTATAATCAGAATAAATTTGTTCTGCAGTTCTTTTCTCAAGATACTCTTCATAAAATTTTGTAATTAACTGTTCAGCATTTTCTTCAAAAACACCGACTGGATTACCAAGTTTATCACGAACAATGGTTCCGCCATTTGGATTTTTTGTATTCTTGTCAACATGGGCAATCTGCATTGCTTTCGCATTAGCAAAAATTGCATGACCACTTGCATGAAATAAAATTACTGGATTATTCGGTGTTACTTCGCTCAATTTATCATGAACAGGATAACCATTTACATTGGGTTGCGGTTTAGAATTAAATTTTTCTTGATGCCAGCCTCTGCCAATTATCCATTCGCCGGGCTTAGTATTCTTTGCTGCATCTGCAATTAGTTTTATTATATCATCCCAATTTCTTGCATTTTTCAAATCAATATTTACTAATGATTCACCTAAGCCAATTAAATGAGCATGACTTTCAATAAAACCCGGCATTACAAACTTTCCATCTAAATCTATTACTTCCGTTGAATCTCCAATTAACTTTTCAACTTCTTCTGCGGAACCGACAGATAAAATTTTATTTCCTTTAATTGCGACTGCTTCTGCATACATATTTGAATCATCCATAGTTACAACATTGCCATTGAGTAAAACTAAATCTGCAGCATTATTCATATCTTTTTTCATGCATTTAATTAATAAAAACGGTAGAATGATAATTATCAGAAGCAAGATAAATTTTTTTGGTTTCATTTTTAATCTCATGTTAAATCATTTTTTGATATTGTTAAATAAAATATTAACCTGGTAACTTCTAAAATACCGAATAAAAGTCATTCTGAATAGCGAAGCGACGAAGAATTTATCCTTTTAACTAAAACTTTGAAATTCTATATGAGCTATATTAAAAGTAAATCTTCATATAAAATAGAACACTGGCCTGCCTGCACAGGCAGGCAACACAGACTTAACAGACCTGCATCCCAAAGTAATTTGTACGTAGAGCAGGTTTAAAATTGAAAAATTATTTTTTATACAGTTCACAAAAAAATGAACAATTTTGCAGAAGTTTCTTATAAAAATTCAGTCAACTAAAACCCAATTTTTCTTTTTGAATGCTCAGCAGGGGAAATTAATTGATTAATAACCTGAATGATCTGTATTATCTGTTCATCGTGTTCTTTAAGTTTGCTTTCAAGTTCTTTTAACTTCTCTTCAACTTTTTTATGAGAAGAAATTATTTCTCTTAGTTTAACAAATGCACGCATTATTAAAATGTTTACTTCAATTGCTCTTTCACTTTTCAACACAGATGAAAGCATTGCTACTCCTTGTTCTGTAAAAGCCATAGGTTTTGCCCCACCAAAATATCTTTTAGATGGTATCACAAAATGTGATACCATAAGGTCTATTTCTTTTTGTGTAAGTATAAACATAAAATCTTCTGGAAATCTTTTAATGTTTCTTCGAACAGCCTGCTTTAATGCGCGTGTCTCTACTCCGTATAAAACTGCAAGGTCTCTATCCAGAATTACTTTTTGATTTCGGATGACGAGAATTTTACTGATTACACTTTCAATCGGAATTAGTGATTCATTTGAGATTTTCTTTTTCATTTTCAATTACTCCCTCTATAAATTTTTAATAAAGGAAATAATTCATGCCCCCTGCTTTTTTATGTAACTAAAATATGGTTTAGTTATTTTCTGTTTACAAGAATTACTCCTATAATAATAATTATTCCGCTAAACATTGTAAGAAAAGTAATTTCTTCTTTTAGAAAAATCCATGCAGTAAATACAGTAACAAAAGGTTCAATGTAAAGGAAGGCGCCCACCTTTGAAGATTCCATCTCACTCATTGCTTGTGCCCAAAGTACATAAGCTAAACCCGAACAGAAAATCCCTAAAAAGATTAATGCATACCAGCCCGACATAGAAAGATGAAAAAGTGAATCAATATTTTTCGAATTAATTGTAAAAGGCAAAAGTATTATAGACATCATTAAAAATAGATAAAGAATTGTCATCAATGCGGAGTAATGAACAGAAATTTTTTTATTAACAAAAGAATAAATACTCCAAGTAAATGAACTTGCAAGAATTAGAAAATCTCCCTTGTTCGAAATAAAGTCGATTGATGATATATCTCCTTTGCTAATCAACAAAATTAATCCAACAAAAGAAATAAAGATGCCAATCAACTGAGTAAATGTTATTTTCTCTTTGAAGAAAATTATTCCAAGCATTGTCATAAAAACTGGGGTAATACCAATTATCCAGCCTGTATTTGATGCGGTTGTATGTTTTAATCCATTTAACTGAATCCATAGATGAAATGCAGCAATTAGTGCGAGTATAAAAATATAAGTATGGTCATGAAGATTAATTGCAAAACTTTTCTTTTGTTTAAGAGCAATTATTGTTAAAAATAAAACTGCAAGAATCTGTCTTACTAAAACTATTAGAAGCGGTTCGAGGTATTCTAACAAAAATTTTGTGGCTATAAAAGACCCGCCCCATATTACAACAGACGTTAATGGTTTTAGAGCAGTTTTATAAGTGTTCGAGTTCATGTTTTAATAAAATCTAAAAATAATTTTAATAATCTGTAAAAAAGCAAAGTATAAAAATAAAAAACAAGATTGCGCGATAATGTTAATTTTGATAAATAATTTAATTAGGCTTTGTATTACTTTTATTATATGAGGATTAAAAGATGGAGAACTAAATAGAAATTTTTCTGCAAGCAATAATTATACGTCCTACAAAAATTAAAAATGATTTTCAATTAAAATAAAATAGCATTTACACCAAAAACAAAATTATTATTATCTCTATAATTTAACTTCCATGTAAATTCGATTGATAAGGGGAAAAGAATATGACCAATTCCAAATCCCAGTTCATAAAATGGATGCTTGAATTCTTTGTATGAGTGCATTAAAATATTTTTACTTTTTTCTGAAATGTTGATTAATGCAGCATTAAAATGGCAGGACAATGTTAATTGAGAATCCTTTAGCAGTGGAATTTTCAGCATTCTGAAAATTTCATCATTAAAATTGTATTGTGTGTTCAGGATAAATCCGCTATCTCCAAATATCTCTCCCAATCTTATTGTTCGAAATGTTAAATATTTTCCAAGATTATCGATATTACCTGAAAGAGCATACATCATTTGAAAAGGTACTGCTCCTTCTGAAAAAATATTTTCTATGTTATATAAAAAAGATGTTGATTTAAATGAACGGATATTCCCAAACAAATTAATCTGATAAAGTTTGAATTCACTCTGACTTTTCAATAATGATTTGCTGCTTATTATCACATTGCCATTAAATTTAGAAAATATTTCTCTTCTGTTTACTCTTTGACGTGTATAGCCATTTTCAATATAACTTCTTATATCTATTAAAATCCGAGCGGTAATAGCATTTATTTTGTTCTCGTAGATTAATTTGTTCTCTCTGTATCTTCTTGATTTAAAGAAAAAAGAAAAATCAGAATTATTGAATGCGTTGTTGTCTGTTCTGTTAATAAATCCAAATCCCAGGCCTAGCACAGGAAAAATCTCTTTAAATACTTTTAACTCCCAGCCTTTAGTGTAATAATAATCTCTAAAATCATATTTATTAAAAAGGCTTAAAAATGTGGAGGTGAATTTACTGTAAGAAATATTTTCACCGAATAAATCAGCAAGCTTGTTATAAATGTTCAATGATATTTCTCCAGTCCGATATTCTCCCAATAAATATTTAATTGATAAATCTGTTTTAAAATTTTTGTCAGAAAAACCATAACCAATTTCGAAATATGAATTAAATCTTTTATCAAGTTCTTCATCAATATAGAATCCAAAGTTTAGTTGATGACCTGTAACCCTATTGAAACTATAAACACCTAGAGGCGCTGTTATTGAATAATTATCAGAAAAATACCATCTGTTATTAAAGATAGAATTATTATCCCAGAAACTTCGAGGAATATGTTCAAGACTATCGATTCTTTTGTATGCAGCAATTTCTTCTTCCGTGTTCGGAATTGTTTGAATTGTTTTCCAGTAAGAGGAATCTTTTTTGTCAGCATCTGAAAGAACTTTTATAATAGCCATGTCAAAAATTTTGTCATCAATTTCAGTATTGAACTGATAATCATAAAATATAGAATTAATCTCAAAACCAAATTTAAGAAGTCCCAATAGATTTCCTTCTACAAATAGTCTGTAATCAATTGGCATAGAAATTTGATTTTCGAAAGTGGAAAATTGTTGTAAGATATTTATTTTATCAAAAAGCTTGGTGGCATTGGCAGCATCATTTAAAAATACATCAATTTTAATGGGAGAATATAAACTATCAATCAAATAAATATCTCCATAAAATCCGGGATTAGTACTATCAATCGGTTCAAAATATATTTTGTAGACTTTATGATTATCAATTGCAAGAGTATCTTTAATTAAATAATAATAGAATTCAAGCGCATCATCTGCGAGTGGACTTAACAGCTGCCTGTTGTAAAATCTAATATCATTCGAATAAAAATTTTGTAGTAATCTTCCGCCTGTTAAAATATTTACTGAAGGCGGCAGATTAGCTGCTTGTTTTCTGGCAATGATTTCTTCTTTATAACGATTAGTTTTTTTAAAATACCCTCTACTTTCGTTTTCAATAATACCTGTAATTTTTAGCTTGCCTGTGTCTTTTTCACCCAATGAAACACCAACGCTTCTATCGCTCGCAATAATATCTTTTGTGGTTTTAATCAAAAACTTTGTATAAGCATTGAAAATACAGGAATTTAATTTTTGTTCTCTTTCTCTTTTTAATCTGATTGCTTCCTTTATCAAATTATTGGCAGGATTAATTTTAGGTAACACAGTTATTTCAGATAATTTAATGGAAATAGGCTCCAATAATATTTTAACATTTTTATGTTCTATTAAATTTATTTTAACTGTGTCTGATTTATAACCAATATAAGAAACAATTAAAGTATAATTTCCATGGCTCAATTTTAACTCGAACTCACCTTCTGAATTTGCTGCAGTTCCAGTTGCAGTTCCACTTACACGAACATTAGCATAACTTAATTTTTCATTTGTTAGTTTATCTTTAACAATTCCTTTAATTGAGAATAACTGAGAATAGATTATAACATTAAACAGAAGAAAAAATATTACAAAAAAATTTACAGCCACTTTTAACATAAAACCTTCTGCTTTTGTTGTAAAGTAAGTATATTACAAAAAAAGAAAATTAATTATTTCTTTTATAAAGTTATGCAAAGAAAAATTATAATAACAGGAGCAACGGGATTAATAGGAAGAAAGATTTCCGAAATTTTGATTGAAAATAACAATTATGTAATTATCTTTTCAAGAAGGCCAGAAATTGCAAAAGAAATAATTAAAAATGCATCTGAATATGTTCTCTGGGATTATGAAAAGTCTTCTGAATGGAAAAATTTTCTTGAAGGTTCCGATGCAATTATAAATCTTGCGGGTGAATCAATAATATCAAATCGCTGGAATAAAAAAACAAAACAAAGAATTTATAATAGCAGAATAATTACTACACGTTCTTTAGTAAATGCAGTAAAGGAAATTAGCAATAAACCCGAATCTTTTATTTCAGCTTCTGCTGTTGGTTATTATGGGAACAGAAACGAAGAGGTTAATGAATACTCTGAAAAAGGAAATGGTTTTTTAGCAAATCTTGTAAATGACTGGGAAAGCGAATCAAAAGTTCTTGAAAAATATAATGTCCGAGTAGTAAACATAAGATTGGGAACTGTTCTTTCAATGAATGGCGGAGCTCTGCCAAAATTAGTTAATCAATTCAAATTATTCTTAGGTGGAACTTTAGGAAATGGAAACCAATGGTTTCCATGGATTCATATTGATGATGCAGCAGGGATTTTCTTATTTGCATTAAATAATAGAATAAATGGAATATTAAATGCAGTATCTCCCAATCTGATAACACAAAAAGAATTTTCGAAAATTCTTGCAAAAGTTCTTAAGAAACCATGCTTTTTTAGAATACCAGTAATATTATTAAAAATTATCTTAGGTGAAGCAGCAAATGTATTACTGGAAGGAGCTAAAGTTTATCCTAAATTAACAATTGAATATGGTTATCAATTCAAATATGATGATATTGAGAAAGCATTAATAAATTTGTTGAAGAGTAATAATTTCATTACATAAAAAATTATTCAAACCATGAAACAATTTCGAGATTACCTGTGCCTGGAAATGCTGGCGGACTTCCAAGCATAAACCTGCTATCATAACGGTATCTTTTACTAAATCCATTTACAATTGTTATTACACCATGCGATTCCTGAAATTGACCTACTGGACCTCTCATGTATTGTGTAATACCGCCGTATAAGTAAATGTTTCCACTTGGTGGTCTGGTGTTATAATTTTCAGCAGTAAATGAACCACGCTGAGCATAAATTGCTGCTTGAATAACAATATCTGAACGATTCGGCGTATTATCTGTAACAACAACATCTCTTTCTGCAACAATTCCAATCATATCAGTTGAATTGGGGTCAATTTGCGGATTGTTATAGCATACAATATTATCATCCAAGTATATTTTGCCACGGTTACCACCTGTACCTGATGCAGCAATTGTATATTGTCCCTTGACCGTTCCTTTTATGTGAACTTCTGCATTATCAATATATATTACACCATTAGGTGCAAAAGTAGAAGCAAGAACATATGTCCAAGAACCTGTGGGACTATATCGATAACGAATACTATCCCCTCGAAATTCCATGTAAACAAGATTTTTACCTGTTATTACTTTTCCTCCTGCGGAAGCTGCATTAGCAACATTTGAGACCCCATTTAGCGGAATATCCTGATGAACTCCTGTTTCCAGTCCACCATAAAATTTTGGTTTTGCCGAATTGCTGTATTTAACAACGCTCCCGTCTATGGTTACTTTTCCATAAAAAACAGGTTCATCTGCAACTCTTAGCTGTCCATTTGTATGGAAAGGTCCCCATACAGTATCTCGAGTAGTCCACCATATTGTAGAGCCTTCAGAATCAGAGAAATATGCATATTTTGCAAAAGAACTTGGTTGAAATAAAACTTTTATTGTGTATGTAGTTCCTCCATAATTTGCAGTTGATACAATTTGCCTAATTTTTCTAAAAGCATCTAATGTAGTAAGTGTAACCTGAATATCACCAAAATCATTTGGAGTATCATATAACCTGTAATTGAAAGTGTTATCCCCCATTGAATTATTTAAGAATAATTTATTAGCAACAATATTTACACCTGCAGCAGCATAACTATGCGCTTTAGACGAGTAATAATAGCTAGAAAAATTCTCTATCGTACTAGTTGCCATATTATTAAAGTTCCTTCCCGCTACCATAAAAATTAAACTGAACCCGAGAACTAAAAGCAATGCACCTTTACCTCCCATAAATTCTCCTTTACCTTGTCTTTAAATTTCTTGCTGCTAATCGAATTTGCCGCCAGATTACTTTTCTTTCAGCAGAATAATCATTACCATATGCGGCAGGATTTTCTACAGCTACATCTATTTGAATTGTGCAAATGCCTAAAGGAGGCTGCGAAGGTATTTCACTTGGTTTTATTGTGTCTCCCATAGCGTCATAATAAGTCAACTTAAATTGTGTCACCCCAAGATTTGAACCTTTTACTGGTTGATTATTTACGACTCTGTATAAAATTCTATCGTTTGGATTTGGAGTTGAATTTAATTCTGATTTACTTCCTAAAAAATATTTCAATGTATCTGGATTTCCATCACCTTCTAAATTTGATTGGCTTATAGCAACATCTGTTAAAAATGTAATACTTGTATCTGTTGCACTTAATATTGCTTTAGCTGGGTCAGGTATTCTCGTCCAATTAGCACAATAACCAATCTTTCTAAAATCATATTCAATAATTTGCACGAGATCAACAAGATTTTGCTGAACAATTCTTTCACCACTGAATAAATAATTATTCTCCACCGCTGTATCATTCATTCTGAGCAAAATCATCAGCAGCAAACCACCAATAATTGTTGAACCAAGTATGTCTAATAATGTACTAAATCCCATTATTTAAAATTCCAGTAACTATAAATTGTTGTCATTCTGATTGTATCTTCCATTGCAGAACTTGTTACAATAACCTGTAATTTTTTATGCCATGTTCTAACCGCACTAACATTATTAGGATTGCTATCGCTAACATAATCGACTCTACAGTATGTATTAAAATAAAGTTTTTTCGATGGATCTAACGGGTCAATTTGTATTGAATCGATATGAGCAACATTCCTGTAACAATTATAATCGTCAAAGTCATCTAATAAATTCGGGTCATTTCTGGATTCACCAGTATCAAGACCTAAATTCTGTGGCAGAGTTAATTGACTTACATTTGATACTTCAGTAGTATCTGTATTTTCATCAAAGGCTTTACTTATTGCTCTCTCAATCATTGATGTGGCTAATGAAGTTGCCATAATTCCATAACGATTTGTAATCATTGTTGTATTAGTAGTTAAAAATCCTCTGTTTACAGTAAGTATGACTGTGCTTAAAAGAAATATTGCTCCAATCGTTAATAACATTTGACCAGTATTCATAACAACACCTATTGACTCATATAAAAATTAAATAAAATACACTATTATTGCTATACAAATATTATGCTATTACGATTTAATGTGATTTTCTTCAAAACGAAAAGAAATTTATAATTTATAAGTAATTTTAACTGGTATTTATTTCTCAAATTAAAAACTGATTTCATTATGGACCCAATTAATTTATTAATAATCGTAAATCTTATTGCCTCAATAAGTGCAAATTGGAGCGGGGCAAAAAAAGGATTAAAAACCTCTGTAACAAAAGTTATTGAAAGACCTCACACATATCTCCAGAAATTACCGCCAAATATTTCTGCTTTAATTTTAATTCTTATTATTCTTGGAATTTTTGGTATAGGAAATCTATCCATTAAAAATGATGAAAAATTTCAAATGATTCGAATTGCTGGATTAATAGTATTCATTATTTTTTCGTGGCTTCAAGTATCTGCTTTCAAATCTCTCGGAAATTATTATACTCAGGATATAGTTATACTTAAAGAACACAAACTAATCAAAAGTGGTTTATATAAACTTATTAGACATCCCCAATATCTCTGTCAAATATTAAGTGACCTTGGAGCAGGAATAGCATTGTTTAATTACTTAATTGTTCCAATTGTTGTATTAGTTGAACTGCCCCTTTTTGTTTTGCGAGCTCGTTACGAAGAAAAATTACTTGAAAAATATTTTAAAGATGAGTTTATTAATTACAAAAAACAAAGCGGCTTTTTCATTCCATTTATTGGATAAAATTTTATGAAGTTGTTCAAGTTTATATTCTTTTTTTTGTTGATTTCTTATTGCGGAATTTATTCTCAAAGACTTTTAAAAATTTCTGTTGAAATTAATAATGAAAAATCATCTCTTTCATATATTTCAAAAAATGGAAACATCTTTGTTTCTTCTAAGGAATTAGCAGAAATCTTATCAGTTAATTTTTATTACAATTCAGAAACTCACAAAATAGAATTAAAATTCCAGGACTATATACTCAGATTAACTGCAAAAAGTAATTTTATTGTTTTAATCAAAAAAGAAAATAACTCTCAATCAGTTTATCAGCTTCCATTATCTACTCTCTTAATTAATAATGATGTTTTCATTCCAATAAACTTTATGACAGAATATTTAACTGTTGTAAGCGGCAAAAATTTTATTTTTGACTTTAGCACAAGAACATTGTTAATTCATGATGGAACCAACAATAATCAACCTCAAACAGATTTAAGGAGAAATGCGGAACAAAATTCGAATTATGACATCAATGAAATTTTTATTGAAGAAAAAATTAATGGAACATTAATTCGATTCAAGACAAAAAAGAAAATTATTTTACCTCGTTATTCCATTCATAACAATGTATTGTATGTTTTTTTTATAAATGCAAATATAAACCCAGAGATTATTAAAAATGCAGCTCCAGCTGGACTTATAAAAGAATGCAAATTAACAATAACTTCTGCACAAAATAGTCAGTTTGAATTTTTGTTAAACGAAGGCTACTCTACAACAGAAATTCTTCAAGATAATGAATCAAATGATATTATTCTTACAATTCATAATAAAAATTTCATTGAGAGAATAAAAAACAACAACAAAACAAAATGGCAGTTTGATGCAGTCGTAATTGATGCGGGACACGGCGGAAAAGACCCTGGAGCGATAGGAATAACAGGAGTAAAAGAAAAAGATATAAATCTTCAAATTGCCCTTAAACTTGGTAAACTACTTGAAAAAAATTTGCCCTCTGTAAAAGTAATTTACACAAGAAAGTCAGATGAATTTATTGAATTATATAAACGCGGAAAAATTGCCAATGAAGCCGGGGGAAAACTTTTTATTTCAAT
>JARYLX010000006.1 GCA_029907415.1 Melioribacter sp. | reverse complement strand
CACCTATAAACAAGTAAGTTTGCTCATTGGCATATTTTAAATCCTGCGGTAAATTAGAAATCGAAGCACCTTGAAATATTTTTACACGGTTTCCAATTCTTGCACCATTATAAATTCCAACATGAGGACCAACTTTGCAGTCATCCCCGATTTCAACATCATCTTGAATGACTGCATATGGACCAATTTCAATGTTGTCACCTAATTTAGCTTTAGGACTTACAATTGCGGTTGGATGAATATTGTTCATAACAGTAAAAATTAATTTTGAGGTTTATTTTCTTTATCAACTATTGCACCCATAAATTCTGCTTCGGCAACAAGGTTGCCGTCAACATATGCAGAACCCTTTATGGAAAAATATTTTGTTTTCTTAGAAATAATTTCTGCTTCAAGAATTAGCTGGTCACCTGGA
Organism: Melioribacter sp.; assembly: GCA_029907415.1. GTDB lineage: Bacteria > Bacteroidota > Ignavibacteria > Ignavibacteriales > Melioribacteraceae > Rosettibacter > Rosettibacter primus. The sequence continues at coordinate 24,510 of JARYLX010000006.1, read as the reverse complement.
ACAACAGGTTTTCTGAATTTTGCATTATTAATGCTCATAAAGTAAACAAGATGATTAGCCGGGTCAATAAATGAATTGAGCACTAAAATACCACTTACCTGAGCCATTGCCTCAACAATTAAAACTCCGGGCATAATTGGTTGACCTGGAAAATGTCCAGGGAAAAATGGTTCATTAATTGTTACACACTTTACACCAACAACTCTTTTATCGAGTTCAAGGTCAATAATTTTATCGACAAGTAAGAAAGGATAGCGATGGGGCAAAATTCTTTGAATTGCATTGGCATCAAAAACAACACCTTCCTTTTTAACAAGCTGATATTTTTTAACAAGTTTTTTCTGCTGATAAAGTGTTCTAATTTTCTTTGCGAATTCTACATTTGCTTTGTGACCAGGTCTTGCTGCTAAAATTTGAGCTTTGATAGGAACTCCAATTAAAGCCAAATCTCCCATCATATCAAGTAATTTATGTCGAACAGGTTCATTTTTAAAACGCAGTTGATTGTTGCTTAAAAATCCTTCGTGTGTAATTGAAATATCTTCAGGAAGATTTAATTTTTCTTTCAATCTTTTTAATCTTTCATCATCAATTTCGTGGTCTACAATTACTACAGCGTTGTTGATATTACCACCTTTAATTAAGCCTTGGTCTGCAAGTTGTTCTACTTCACTTAAAAAGCAGAATGTTCTTGCAGGAGCAAATTCAGTTATAAATTCTTTTTCGAGATTAAATAAACCTGTATGCTGACTTCCTAAAGCAGGATTTTGATAATCAACCATTATTGTTATTCTGTAATCATTCAAAGGTAAAGCTACAATGTCAATTTTCTTATCTTCATCGTGATACATAACAGTCTGGTCAATAACAAGATAATCTTTTGGACTGTTTTGTGTAACAAATCCAGCTTCAAGAAGTTTTTCAACAAAAGGCATTGCACTTCCATCGCCAACAGGAGGTTCAATACCATCTATTTCAATTATTATGTTGTCAATTTGAAGACCTACAATTGCTGCTAAGACATGTTCGACCGTGTGAACTTTTGCCTCTCCAATGCCAAGTGTAGTTCCTCTTGATAAATCAACAACATAATCAACATTAGCAGGAATTTCTGGGCTTCCGCCCAAATCCACTCTTATAAATTTTATCCCGTAATTTTCGGGGGCAGGTTTAAATGTAATTGTGCAAGATGTGCCTGTATGTAAACCAGTGCCAGATAATGTGACTGGTTTTGCAATGGTTCTTTGTAGTTCTAACATTAGTTATCCTTCTTTCCTGTTAGTTCAAAAATTTTACTTTCCAAAAATGCAATTTTTTCTTCTAATTTTTTAATTCTTTCTGAATATTGCGGCAAATTTCTTATGTGAGCTTCTAATCTTAATTGAGTAGACATTTCTTCGGCGGGAGTTCCTCTGTATTTACCCGATTTTTTTATTGATTTTGAAACACCTGATTGTGCACCTATTATTGTTCCATCGGCAATTTCTATATGACCAACAAATCCCGATTGGCCTGCTATCATACAATGCTTTCCAATTTTTGTGCTTCCTGATATTCCTGATTGAGCAGCAATAGCTGTATGTTCACCAATTACAACATTGTGTGCTACTTGAACAAGATTATCAATCTTTACACCTTTTTTAATTAATGTTGAACCAAGTGCTGCTCGGTCGACAGAAACATTTGAACCAATTTCTACATCATCTTCAATAACAACATTTCCAATTTGAGGTACTTTTTCATATTCACCTTTATCATTTAAAACATATCCAAATCCATCAGAACCAATGCATGTATTTGAGTGAATAATTACATTGTTACCAACCACACAATTTTCTCGAATTGTTACATTAGGATAAATTAATGTATTCGAACCTATTTTAACATTTTCCATTAAAACAGTATTATGAAAAATAAATGTGTTATCTCCAATTTCACAGTTTTCAGAGACTACAACATTTTTCCCGATTGCCACATTTTTGCCAAGTTTTGCTGTCGGATGAATAGATGCAGTAGAATCAATTCCAGATAAATTTAACTTTGGTTTTAAAAAAGTTGTTATGATTTTTTGAAAAGCAACATTTGGATTTTGAACTTCAATATAACTTAAATCACTTCTTGTTTTTTTGAATTCTGGACTTATGATTACGGCGGAAGCTTTTGTGGTTTCGAGATATTTTTCATAAGCAGGAAGATAGAGAAATGTTAAATCGCCTTGTTTTGCTTCTTCGATTTTTGCGATACCTGATATTTCAACATCGGGATTTCCGATAACAGTACCGCCGACAAAGTCGGCGGCATCTTTCAATTTTATTTTCATAAATACTCACTTTAATTTTTCAAGAACAAGATTGGTGACATCGTATTCTTCTTTAGCATAGAGAAACATAATATCACCACTTCTATCAAATATAAAATCATAATTGTTTTCTTTAGCTACTTCTTGAATTGCATTAAAAATTCTATTCAGGATTGGCTTGTTTAGTTCTTCCTGTTTTTGAAACAGTTCGCCTCTAACACCAAATTTTTCCTGTCTGAATTTTGAAATTTGGTCTTCCATTTGAACAAGTTCTTTTTCAATTTCAACTCTTCTTTGTTCGCTCAGGATTAATTTTCTTCTTTCATAGTCATCATATTTTGTTTTCCAATCTTTTTCCATTTTGCTTAATTCTTCCTGCCATTCTTTAATTATAGCATCTAATTTTTTTTGAGCATCCTGATATTCTGGAAGCTGTTTCATTATAGCATCACTATCAACATAACCAATTTTTAATTGTGCATATGCAACTGATGCAAAAAGAAAACCAATTAATAAGAATTTTTTCATTTTATAAGTCCGTTTTTATTTTCCTCTTTTCAGACGGTCAAGAACCTTAAATGTTATGTCGAAAGAAGGGTCCGCATAAAGAACAACAACTTCACCTGCTTTGTCGAGTACATAGTGCATTCCTTCTTCCTTTGCAACATTTTCAATTGCTTTGAAAATTTTTTGTTTAACTGGAGCCATTAATTGGTCCTGCTTAATAAAATATTCTCCATTAGGTTGACTGAATTTTTGTTCTCTGAATTGTTGAAGTCTTTGTTCTTTCTCAATAATTTTTTGCTGGGCTTCACGCTGTTTTTCTTGAGTCATTGTTTGAGCTTGTTTTTGATAATCGGCATAAGCATTCTGCAGTTCTGTTGCCATACTATCTGCCTGCTTTCTCCATTGAGATACTAGTGCTTCAAGGTCGCTCTTTGCTTTAATTGCTTCTGGAAATTGTGCTAATATAATTTCTGAATCAACATATCCAACTTTTAATTGTAAAGTTTGTGTTTGAGCTGATTGTTGAGTTTGTGCAAATAATGTTGTAGCTGCAAAAATGAATAATATTACTTTTTTCACGATGACCTCTTATTTTAATTAATAATTAAAAACCTTTTCCAAACTGAAAATGGAACAACCATTGTGGGTCTTTCCCATCAACACTTCTTCTGTCGAAACCATAGCCATAATCAAATCCGAGTAATCCAATAGGATTTATTAAAACTCTTGCGCCTACACCTACTGAACGTTTTAAGTCAAAGAAATTTGTTTGTTTTATGTCGAAAAATACATTACCAGCTTCTGCAAATGCAAGTAAGTAGATAGGAATTGGTTCTAATGCTAAAGCTGTTCTGAATTCGAAAGTATATTTAACCATTACCCGACTACCAATCACATTTCCACCTGCATCAACTATTCCCAAACTTCTATCCTCATATCCGCGCAATGGAACTGTTGCTATAATCATTCCATTGCCCCCCATGTAATAAAAATCAAATGGATTTATTTTTTTGAAATCGCCAAGATTGTGAATATATCCAAGATTTGTATTAGCATAAAGAACAAATCTGTTAGAATTGAATAAAGGTTTATACCATTCTGTTGATAAATCAATTTTATAATAATCGACATTTCCTGGAAGAAGTGGACCCCCAGATAATTCAGCATTCAGAGCAAATTTAGAACCTCTTGATGGGAATATAGGATTATCGATATCTGTTCTTGTAATTGCTGTTCCAATCGTGTATTGTCTTGTTAAACCTTCAATATAAAATCCACCACCATCAATAATATCATTATATTGAAATCTGAATGAGCCTTGAACATAGAAAAAGTCATCTGGCCATGTTAATCTTCTTCCAAGTCTAAATGATATACCAGATTGACGCATATCATAAACATATCTTTGTCGTGTATCAAACAAATCAAAACCAACTGAAGTTGGAGTGTCCATCAACCATGGTTCTGTAAATCCAAGAGAAAATGTTCTATAATAATTTCCTACACCAAACTGCCAGTTGAAGTTAAGAATTTGTCCACCTCCCATTTGGAAAGGTTCTGTAATTGAAAAATTAGTTAAAGTAAAACCAATCGCACCGCTGAAGCCAAATGCACCACTATAACCAACAGATGCATTTAAATAATCACTTGACTTTTCTTCTACTTTGTAAATTAAGTTTACTGTGCTGTCGTTAACAGGTCGATAGTCGATTCCACTTTTATAAAGACTTTCTGAATTGAAGTATTGCAAATTTGCAAGCTGCTGGAGACTTCTTAAAATTAATCCTCTGCTGAAGTAATAACCTGGAATTGTATAGAGTTCTCTTCTTATAACTTTATCTTTTGTTTTTGTGTTGCCCTGAATATCAACTTTTCCAATCTTAAAGCGATTGCCTTCATTAATTCTAATTATTATATCAATTGAATCTTCGGCAACTTTTTGTTCTTTAGCATCAATTGAAAATCCTAAATAACCATTATCCTGATAAAGTGATGAAACATCAGATTGCTTTTCGTTATAGTGCAGATTTTGATTAAACCTTTCATAATTGTAAACATCACCTTTCTTAAAACCAAGACGGTCAGTTAGAACTTCATCAGGATAAACTGTATTTCCTTCCCAGATAATATTTCTAACTTTGTATTGATTTCCTTCATAAACATCAATAATTAAATCTACATACTTTTTATCTTCAGAAAATATCAGTGTATCTTTTAAGATTACAAAATCTCTGTAACCATTTTTCTGATAGAATTTTGTTAAAAGCTCTTTATCTTTTTCGAATTTGTCTCTTTTGAAGTTTGCTGAAGACCAGAATTTCCACCATTTCTTTTCTTTTGTGTCATCGAATTCACTTTTTAAGTCATCATCGTCAAAAGCAGAATTACCATTAAAAACTATACTTCTAATTTTTACTTCGTTGCCTTCTTCTATATTAAGAATTACAAGAACTCTTTCTTTAATTCTATCAATTGAGTTGAACGATACGGCTTTTTTTAATTCGTATTTAGTTTGATATTCTTCTGAGAAATTTTTTTCATTTCTCCAGGTTACTGTAATTTCATCTTTGGATGTATCAGCTTTAAAAAAGATAAAATACTTTGGAGTAATCTTTGCATTAAGAAAACCTTCTTCGATGTAAAGTTCTTTTATCTTTTGAATTATCCTTGCTACTTCCTGAGGTTTAAGAGTTTGGCCACGGACAATAGTGATTTTTTTATTGATATTATCGGTACTGACTTCATCATTACCTTGGATTACAAATTGTTCAAGTCGGGGATATTCTTTTATTTTTATTTGAAGAAAAATTCCATCTTCAATTTTTTTCTCGATAATAATTTGGACATCCTGAAATATTCCTAAATTCCAGAGTCGCTGAATTGCATTATTTGTTTGGTCGCTCGGGATTGAAATTTCGTCGCCAACTTTTAAGCCTGTGTTTGCAATTATTGTGTTTGCATCTGCTGTTTTATTGCCTGTAACACTAATGCCGAGAATTTTATACGTTGTTTTCTGATATTGTGGATAAGTAATTGATGTTAAAAAGAAAAGAATTATAAAATAAATTGAGAATTTTTTGAAATTAAGTTCTGGCATTTTAATTCTTCTTGATGTTCTTCGATAATTGTTCACTTACTAAACCAAATCTTCTTTCTCTTTTTTGATAATCTTTAATAGCGTCAAGTAATTGTTTGCAACGAAAATCGGGCCATAAAATATCTGTTACATAAATTTCTGAATAAGCAATTTGCCATAAAAGAAAATTGCTAATTCTAAATTCACCACCACTTCTGATTAACAAATCAGGATTAGGCAAATCTGCAGTAGTAAGATTTTTTGAAATTAATTCTTCATTAATTGCATCGATAGAAATTTTTCCAGTAAGAACCTGTGCGCTTATATTCTTAACTGCTTCTACAAGTTCCCATCTGCCACCATAGCTTAATGCAAGATTTAATATCATCTTTGAGTTACCTGCAGTTTTGGCAATTGCATTATCAAGCTCCTTTTGAACTATTTCAGGCAGAGAATTTTTATCTCCAATTGTTGTTAATCGAATATTGTTTTTGTTTAGTTCGTCTGTTTCTTTTTTCAGACTTTTAACAATTAATTTCATTAAAGTAGAAACTTCTTCTTTAGGACGTTTCCAGTTTTCTGTAGAAAAAGTATAAAGTGTAAGAACATTTACACCAAGACCTATACAGGTTTCAACAATTATACGAACAGTCTCAACACCACGCTGGTGACCGGCAACTCGGGGTAAATTTCTTTTTTTAGCCCATCTGCCATTACCGTCCATTATAATTGCTATATGCTTAGGAATATTTCCTTTAGCTTTAACTTCTTCTATAGCTCTTCTTTCTTTATCTGTCAATCTAACTTTCAATTTAATTCTTTTTACCCCCTAATTTAGGCTCGAAAAAATACTCTCCCATGCTGTAAATGTCAAGGAATGTAAAAGAAACTTGCATTAATAAAATTTTTTTATCAAAAAATTGGAAGAGTTATGAATGTTTATTACAATATGGATCCATAGTAAATATTTTTAATTTTGTGATACAGTAAAGATTTTTGTTAAAATTATAAACTCACTTTTTATTTATTGTATTTGAAATAAAGTGAATTAGTTCTTTCTTATTTCTGTTATTAAATAGAGCTAATTGAATTTTTGCAAAAAATAATTAGAGGATTAAATGGCATTTGAAAAAACATGGAGATGGTTTGGTCCAAACGACCCAATATCATTAAGAGAAATTAAACAAGCGGGTGCAACAGGAATTGTTACTGCACTTCATCATATACCAGTTGGAGAAGTGTGGACAGTAGAAGAAATTTTAAAAAGAAAAACTGTTATTGAGTCTGAAGGTTTTACGTGGTCAGTTGTAGAAAGTGTTCCTGTTCATGAAGATATAAAAAAAAGAAAAGGCAACTACAAATTATATATTAATAATTATAAAGAAACTATTAGAAATTTAGGTAAATGTGGTATTGATACAGTATGTTATAATTTTATGCCTGTGCTTGATTGGTCACGTACAGATTTAGAAGCAGTCTATAAAGATGGTTCAATAACAACAAAATTTGAGACAAAAGCTTTTGCAGCTTTTGATTTATTTATTCTAAAAAGAAATGGAGCCGAAAAAGATTATACTGATGAACAAATAAAACAAGCAGAAATTTATTTCCAGAGTTTGAATGACAAACAAAAAGAAAAATTAATTAATACAATATTATTTGGATTGCCTGGTTCGTGGGAAGCTTATTCACTCGAGGAATTTCAAAAAGCTTTGGATGAATATGCCGATATAAGTGATGAAGACTTAAGAAATAATCTTATTGATTTTATTAAAGAAATAATTCCTGTTGCTGAAGAATCAAATGTATTTATGGTTATTCATCCTGATGATCCCCCACGTTCTTTACTTGGTTTGCCAAGAATAGTAAGTTCTAAAAGTAATATTGAAAAAATATTGAATGCTTTTAATTCACATAATAATGGATTAACATTATGCACAGGTTCTCTTGGAGCAGGTTTTCATAATGATGTTATTGATATAACAAGAAGTTTTGCAGATAGAATTAATTTTCTTCATTTAAGAAATGTTACAAGAAATTCTAATGGTGATTTTATGGAAGCAGACCATTTGAATGGAGATATTAATCTTTATGAAATAATGAAAATACTTCTTTATGAACAAAGAAAAAGAATTGATGCAGGAAGAAAAGATGTTAGAATGCCCATGCGTCCAGACCATGGTAGGCTTATGATTCCAGACCAAAATAAAAAAGGAATATATCCTGGTTATTCACTTTTTGGAAGAATGAGAGCATTAGCAGAATTAAGAGGATTAGAGCTCGGGATAATCTATTCAGAAAAATTATTTTAATTGTGATTATAACTTTTTTTTCTGAATGTATTTTGAAAATAATAATTAATTATTGCATGTTTAATTCATTAATTTGCATAAAAAATAATAGCCATGAAAAAATTTATATTACTTTTATTATTAATGCCTTTTAGTTTGATTTTGGCTCAATACAAATATGTCCCCTCAGAAGAAAATTTAAAAAATCGAAACTGGTTCCAAGATGCTAAGTTTGGGATGTTTATTCACTGGGGAATTTATAGTGTGCTAAGTGATGGCGAATGGGTGATGCAGAATAAAAGGATTGATAAAAAAACTTATGAACAAGTAGCAAATTTTTTTAATCCAATTGAATTTAATCCAAGTGAATGGGTATCGATAGCTAAAAATGCTGGAATGAAATACATAACAATTACAACCAGACATCACGATGGATTTTCGATGTTTCATACAAAACAATCTGACTGGAATATTGTAGACCGTACTCCATATAAAAAAGATATTATTAAAATGTTGGCTGATGAATGTGAGAAACAGGGAATTAAATTATTCTTTTATTATTCACTTGTTGACTGGTACCACAACGATTATTTCCCGCGAGGTTCAACAGGACAATATTCAAACAGACCAGATAGCGGTAACTGGAATAATTATATCAGTTTTATGAAAGAACAATTAAAAGAACTTTTAACAAATTATGGAAAAGTTACTGGTGTATGGTTTGATGGATTATGGGATAAAAAAGATGCTGAATGGAAATTGGATGAAATCTATAAACTCATTCATGAACTTCAACCAGGTTGTTTGATTGGTAATAATCACCATTTGCCTCCAATAGAAGGAGAAGATTTTCAGATGTTCGAAAAAGATTTGCCAGGTCAAAATACTTCTGGATTTAGTGGCCAGTCAAAAGTCGGCAATCTTCCTCTCGAAACTTGTGAAACAATGAACAACTCGTGGGGATTTAATTTGCTTGATAAAAATTACAAATCTGTAAAGGAATTAATACAATATCTTGTAAAAGCAGCAGGTAACAATGCAAACTTTTTACTTAATGTAGGTCCTATGCCAAATGGAAAAATTCAACCTGAATTTGTATCAAGACTTGAAGAAATTGGGAAATGGTTGAATCAATTTGGAGAGTCAATTTATGGGACACGTGGTGGACCTATCTCTCCAAAATCATGGGGTGTAACAACTCAAAAGGATAGCAAAGTTTTTGTTCATATACTTAATTACGAAAAACAAAATTTATTGATTCCAGACTTTGGGAAAAAAATTAAAAGCATTTCATTATTTGATGGAACAAAAGTTAGTTTTAAACAAGACTCATTTGGAATTGCAATAAAAATTCCCAAAGAAAAAATTGATGCAATTGATACAATATTAATAATCAATTATTAATAAAATTATAATTGATTCATTTGTGTAATTCAAAACAATTAAATACATATGCCAGCCGATAGAATTTTACCTCAACTTAAAATAGCATCAACTCTCTAATACAAATTTTGATTATTAATAAAAAGAAATTTCAAAAAATTATTTTGTTTTAATTTTTCATATAAAAGTACGATTCCCAAATTGTTTACAAAAAAATTAAAAAGTAATTTACTCAAACGTTTGATTTTCCATAAATAATAAAATATTTTTGCAAAATGAAATTATATTAAACCGTTTTAATTTTTCAATTTTGTTCAGGAAATGGGAATGAAAAAAATTACAATAGTTGATGTAGCTAAAAAAGCAGGTGTGTCGAAAGGAACTGTTTCGGCAGTAATTAATGGTAAAAACACAGTAAAACCTGAAACAAGAGAGCATATTTTAAAGGTAATGAAAGAATTGAATTTTAGACCGAAGGGTATAGCAAGAAATCTTAAAAATGGTAATCAGGATAAGAGCATTGGTATTATAATCAAAGATATTAATTATCCATTTTATACAGCGATTGCATCTGGAGTCAAAGAGTATGCAAATAGTAAAGGTTATTCTGTTATCATTACCAGTTCAGAAAATAATCATGAAAGCGAGAAAAAGTTTTCTCATTTATTTTCTACTAAAGATATAAAAGGTGCAATCATAGCCCCAATTGTAGAAGGCACAGCAGAAATAGAACATCTATTTAATTTAAGAATGTTGAACTTTCCCTTTGTACTTCTGGAAGATGTGAAAGGAATACAAGCAAATGTAGTTGCAATAGATAATTTGAAAGCAATTAAAAAAGCTGTAAAATATTTAATGGATAATGGACATACAAAAATTGTTCATTTTGCAGGACCACCACATTCATCACATACTCAGGAAAGAATTGAAGGATTTCGTCATGCATTTAGTGAAAGCACTCTGGTCTTTCATCCCGATATGATTGTTCCTGTAGGAAGTGATTATGATGAGAGTTACAAAAAAACAATTGAATATTTCAAGAAACGTAAAAAAGAAGATTATCCAACTGCAATAGTTTGTTTTAATGATTTACAAGCCCTTTCTGTTATGCTTGCTCTTAAAGACTTAAATATTCGTGTGCCTGATGATATATCAATAATTGGCAACGATGATATCTTTTATGCAAAAATTTATCCTGTACCATTAACAACAATTAGAGCTCCACAAAGAGAAATTGGGAAAAAAGCAGCTGAAATTTTAATACGCAATATTGAATCTTCAACATTGTTACCAGTTGAAAAGGTTGTTTTAGAAACAGAATTAATTATTAGAGAATCTACAAAAGTTCTAAAAAAGGATTGATTCTTTTAGCACAAAACTTATAATCATGAAATCATGTCTCAATAAATGTTTATTCCGTAAATAGTTTTAAAAATTATTCCCGCCGAGATTACTTTTCTTAATTCTTGTTGACATTTAAAAAAAATGTTTCTTATATTTAATCGGTTCAATAAATGTTGAACTGATAAAAAGAAAAGTACTTTAATATTCTTGAGTATAATAATAATTAAGAATAAAGATTTGTTTTAATCTATTTTAATTTTATTGACAGCAATAAAATCTTTTTATAAATAAAAAACTCTTAACAATTACTGAGGTTAAAAGTGCAAACAACTCAAGAAAAACTTTCATTAAAAGAAAAAATTGGTTACAGCCTTGGAGATACTGCTTCCAATTTGTATTTCCAGACATTCATGCTTTTCTTAATGTACTTTTATACTGATGTATTTGGACTTCCAGCTGCAACTGTTGGGACAATGTTTTTAATTACCAGAATTTGGGATACTGTTAATGACCCGATTATGGGGACTATTGCAGACAGGACAAATACAAGATGGGGCAAATTTAGACCTTACCTGATTTGGGTATCAATTCCCTTTGGAATTATGGGAGTTCTTACATTTACAACACCAAACTTTGATGTAACCGGTAAATTAATTTATGCTTATGTTACTTATAATTTATTAATGATGGCATACACTGCAATTAATGTCCCTTATTCTGCTCTTATGGGAGTTATTACGCCTAATTCTCTTGAAAGAACAGAAATTTCATCATTCAGATTTGTAGCTGCATTTGTTGGTGGATTGATTGTTCAGGCTTCTACAATGTCTTTAGTAAAATATTTTGGCAAGGGAAATGAAGCACTTGGCTGGCAATGGGCTATGGGTTGTCTTTCGGTTCTGGCTGTTATTTTATTTTTAATTACATTTTTGACAACTAAGGAACGAGTTTATCCTCCTAAAGAACAAAAAAGTAATTTTAAGCAGGATATAAAAGATTTAATTCATAATAAACCATGGTTATTAATTGCAGGGGCAACAGTATTTCAGTTATTATATGTTGTGGTTCGTAATTCATCAATTATGTATTATTTCAAATATTATGTAAAAGATCAACAGTTAAACATTCTATTCTGGAAAGGAGAAGTTTCTTTTGATGTTTTAGCCTCTTCATTTATGCTCTCAGGAACAATTGTTACAATTATAGGAGCAATTCTAACCAAATGGCTTGCTAAAAAATTTGATAAAAAGAATACTTATGCAGGTGCATTAATATTAAGCTCGATATTTTGTGCATTATTTTATATACTGAAACCGCAGGATGTTTTGATAACTTATCTATTAAATCTTTTCATCTCATTTGCTTTAGGTCCTGTTTCTGTTCTTCAATGGGCAATGTATACAGATACTGCAGATTTTTCTGAATGGAAAAATGGAAGAAGAGCAACAGGTTTGTTAATGGCTGCATCTCTTTTCTCGTTAAAACTTGGTCTTACTCTCGGCGGTGCAATTGTAGGTTGGCTATTAGCTTATTATGGATTTGTTGCTAATCAAGAACAAACATTAGAAACCATAAACGGAATTAAATTACTAATGAGTATCTATCCAGCTATTGCTGGTTTGATTGGTGGCTTATTGATGATTTTATATCCTCTGAATAATAAAATGATGGAAAAAATTGAAGTTGAACTTGCTGCAAGAAGAGCAAATTAAATTGACTAATTATACTTTATTAATTTGGGAGGTAAAATTATGAAGTATAAATTACATTTAATTATCAGTGTTTTTTTGCTTTTTGTACCTATCAGTGGATTCATTGCACAACCAATAAATCCTAATGGTAGCTTTGAAGAAGCAACATATGGTCCAGTAGTAGATACAGATGCAGCTGGTTGGAGTTTACTTGTCGGTGGAAACGGCAAAGCATATTTTGAAATTGTAGATAATCCAGTTTATGATGGAATAAAAGCATTAAAGGTTATTATCGATGCACTCGGTTCAAATGCCTGGGATATTCAGGTTGTAAATGAACCATTTACAGTAAAACCAAATACAAAATATAAATATTCTATAATGGCAAAGGCGGATAAATTAGGACCGGTTGTTAATTTCACTGTTGGAGAACCAGTTACTTATAGAGAATGGGGAAGAGCTCATCAGGTAGTTATGACAACAGAATGGCAGCAAGTAACATTTGAATTTACTACTCCAGCTGGAGTAACAGAAGGAAGAGCCCCAATTCATTTGAGTGAAAGTATGAATAGTATATACCTCCCAATTATATATTACTTCGATGATTTGAAGATTACAGAAGTAACTGTTGATGTAGAAAATGAAAATCAAAAACCGCTGACTTACAATCTATATCAAAATTATCCCAATCCATTTAATCCAATAACTACAATTGAATTTGCATTGCCAGTTAGCGGAAAAGTACGTTTATCTCTCTATGATATTCTTGGAAGAAAAGTTAAAGAAATTGCTTCTGGTATTTTTGATGCTGGCAACCATAAAATAAAACTTGATGCATCAAATTTAACTTCAGGAATTTATTATTATAAATTAGAAGCAAATGATTTTATTAGTGTGAAAAAGTTAATTCTCATGAAATAAGTCTCTTAATCCAGATGTGGGGAACTTGGTTTTAATGAATGGTGCCTCCATTTTCAAGTTCCCCATTCTTGTTTATAAAATTCTCTGAGGTAATAATGAAATTAAAAATTTTCATTTTGAGTTTAATATTCCTTTCATTAACACATTGTAAAATTTTTTCAAATGAGTTTATTAATCCAGATAAGCAGAGTAAATCAAAAGGAGCATTTTATTCAAAATATTATCCTAACTTATTTGTTGAATTGCTAAGCAAAAAAGAAGACGAGGTTAAATTAAAAATTGATAATGCTTTCCAAAAATTATTTTATGGAGATGACAATACTGAACGAGTTTATTATCCTGTTGGTTCTGATATGGCTTATATAAAAGATATCTGGAATGACGATGTTCGAACAGAAGGAATGTCATATGGAATGATGATTGCCGTTCAATTAAACAAGAAAGAAGAATTTGATAGATTGTGGAAATGGGCAAAAACTTATATGCAGCATAAATCTGGACAAAGAGAAAATTATTTTGCCTGGCACTGTAAAGATAATGGAGAAAAGCTTGATTCAAATTCTGCATCAGATGGTGAAGAATGGTTTGTTACTGCTTTACTTTTTGCATCTGCAAGATGGGGCGATGGTGAAGGAATTTTCAATTATAAAAATGAAGCTCAAAAAATTTTGGATGCAATGCTCTCAAAAGCTGATTCTTCAGATAAGAGAAATGTTGTGACCAATATGTTTAATAAAAAAGAAAAACAAGTTGTTTTTGTACCTGCAGGAGAAGCTGATGATTTTACTGACCCTTCATATCATCTTCCGCACTTTTATGAAATCTGGGCTACCTTAAGTAATACAAATAATCATTTCTGGTGTGATGCTGCTAAAGTGAGCAGGGAATTTTGGAAAAAGACTGTTAACCCTAAAACTGGATTAGCACCAGATTATGCAAATTTTGATGGAACACCTATTGACCCTTGGAATGGAGGTCACAATAATTTTCAATATGATGCCTGGCGTGTTGCAATGAATATTGCTGTTGATTATATCTGGTTCAAAAAAGATGAATGGGCAATTGAACAATCAAATCGACTATTAAAATTTTTCTATTCTCTTGGAATTAAAGATTATCCGAATCTTTATACTCTCGATGGCAAGCCTCTTTCTAAAGAAAGAAGTCCAGGTTTAATTGCTATGAATGCAGTTGCGGCTTTGTCATCAACAGATGATATTCGTAAAGATTTCGTAGAAGAATTATGGAACCTTCCCGTTCCAAGTGGACGCGGAAGATATTATGATGGGATGCTTTATATGCTCGCTTTACTTCAAGTCAGCGGCAATTTTAAGATTTACTTGCCTGATGGAATTTATAAAAATTTTTGTGAATAAAGGGAATAATTATGAAGCCAAAAATTTATTTAATAATTATTTCATTTTTGATTTACAATTCATATCTATTTGCACAGATTGATAATTATGTATCAACAAAAAAAGACAAAGATTATTTTACACTTTCTGCATATGGGAAATCGGCTCCAATAATTTATAGCTCGAAAGATTATCCTGGTGTTATAAAAGTAATAAAACATCTTCAAAATGATATTGAAAAAGTAACAGGTGCAAAACCTCAATTAATTAATGATGATATTATAAATGATAAAGAAATTATAATTGTTGGAACACTTGGTAAAAGCCCTTTAATAGATAAACTTATTGAAGAAAAAATTATTAATGTGGATGAATTAAAAGGTAAGTGGGAAAAATTTAATATTCAGGTAGTAGAGGGTTCTTCATTAAATGTTAAAAAAATTTTAGTAATTGTCGGAAGTGACAAAAGAGGAACAATATTTGGTTTATATGATTTGTCAGAAAAAATTGGTGTTTCACCCTGGTATTGGTGGGCTGATGTTCCAGTAAAAAAGAAAAAAGAAATTTATATCAAACCTGGAATTTTTACACTTGGTGAACCGAAAATAAAATATCGTGGAATATTTATTAATGACGAGGCACCTGCACTTACAGGCTGGGCTTATGAAAAATTTGGAGGGTTCAATAGTAAATTTTATGAAAAAGTTTTTGAATTAATACTTCGCCTTAAAGGAAATTTTCTCTGGCCAGCAATGTGGGGCAAATCATTTTTTGTTGATGATACACTCAATCCAAAATTGGCTGATGAATATGGTATTGTTATCAGTACATCACATCACGAACCAATGATGCGGGCACATGTTGAATGGTCTAAATTTGGCAAAGGTCCATGGAATTATGAAAAGAATGATAGCGTATTAAGAGAATTCTGGCGTGAAGGAATTCGTAGAATGGGCTCTTATGAAAGCATTGTTACAATTGGTATGCGCGGCGATGGTGATGAACCAATGAGTGAAGAATCTAACATTGCTTTGCTTGAAAGAATTGTGAGAGACCAGAGAAAAATTCTTGAAGAAGTAACAGGAAAAAAAGCAGAAGAAATTCCACAGGTTTGGGCTTTGTATAAAGAAGTTCAGGATTATTATGAAAAAGGAATGAAAGTTCCTGATGATGTAACTTTACTTCTTTGTGATGATAACTGGGGTAATATTCGTAAACTTCCTGCGTTAAATGAAAAACCACGTAAAGGTGGATATGGAATTTATTACCATTATGATTATGTCGGCGGTCCAAGAAATTATAAATGGCTCAACACAAATCAAATTGAAAGAGTATGGGAACAAATGCATTTAGCGTATGAATATGGTGCAAGACAAATCTGGGTTGTAAATGTTGGTGACATTAAACCAATGGAATTTCCAATTAGCTTTTTCCTTGATTATGCCTGGAATCCAGATTTAATACCTTTAGAAAAATTACCCGAGTACTCTCAAAATTGGGCTGAAAAACAATTTGGCAAAAAATATTCTAAAGAGATTGGTGAGATTCTAAACAAATACACAAAATATAATTCACGACGTAAGCCTGAATTACTTTCACCTGATACTTATAGCCTTGTTAATTATCGAGAATTTGAAAATGTTGTTAATGATTATAATGATTTATTAGAAAAAGCAAAAAGAATCAACAACCAAATTCCTTCAGAATATAAAGATGCTTACTATCAACTTGTTTTGCATCCTGTTGAAGCCTGTGCTAATTTGAATGAACTTTATTATGTTGTTGCAAAAAATAGATTGTATGCAAAGCAAGGAAGAGCTTTAACAAATAGTTTAGCAGATTATGCTGAAAAATTATTTGAAAAAGATTCTTTAATTACTGTTAAATATCATAGTCTCGGAAATGGTAAATGGAATCACATGATGTCGCAGACTCATATTGGCTATACTTATTGGCAGCAGCCGGATAAAAATATAATGCCGGAGGTAAAGAGAATTAATTTGTTAGATATTGCAGAGATGGGTGTTGCAGTAGAAGGTTCAGAAAATTGGTATCCTTCAAATAATGATGAAGCTAATTTACCTGAGTTTGATGTTTTTAATAAACAATCATATTATCTGGAAATTTTCAATAAAGGGAAAGTTCCATTTAAATATTCTATAAAAGCCAAAGACAAATACTTAAAAATAGATAAAGCATATGGCATAATTAACACAGAAAAAAGAATCTGGATTTCTGTTGATTGGAATAAAGCACCTAAAGGGAAAAACTTATCAAAAATTTTTGTTGAAGGAACAGGTAAAAAAGTAATAATAAATTTAGTGGTTAATAATCCTGCAGAACCAAAAGTAGCAAAAGAACATCTTTTCATAGAAAGCAATAATTATATTTCAATTGAAGCAGAAAATTTTTCTAAAGCAGTAAATTCGAATAATGTTAATTGGGTTGTTATTCCTAACCTGGGGAGAACATCATCAGCAGTTACTGTATTCCCTGTAACTTCACTTTCACAAAAATTGAGTAATGATAGTCCACACTTAGAGTATAATGTTTACCTTTTTTCGAGTGGTGAAATAAAAGTTAGTTTATATTTTTCTCCCACAATGAATTTTACACATAATCCAGAAGGTATTCGTTATGCCGTGTCTTTTGATGATGAGTCACCACAAATTTTTAATATGACGTCGAATCCAAATCCTCCTGATTTAAATCGTGACCCCGTCTGGAATAAATGGGTTGCAGATAATATTAACATACAAACTTCAACTCATAATATTAAATATTCCGGGAATCATGTTTTGAAGATTTGGATGATTGACCCTGGAATTGTAATTCAAAAAATTGTAATTGATGCTGGTGGAGTAAAAAATAGTTACTTAGGTCCTCCAGAAAGTTTTAATGGGAAATTAGTTCTAAAGAAATAATATTCTAAAAAAGAACTGCAGGGTGATTTCGTTATAATGATTAAATAAAGAAAAAAGCAAATAAAGCTCTTTGAAATTATGAATTCATTTTAGATTCTTCGTCGTCCACCTATCGGTGGGACTCTTCAGAATGACAGAAAAAGTAAAATTGTCATTCTGACCCCGGCAAAGGCGGGGAAGAATCTCTATAAGAATTTTGATGGTGAATAAAATACTTTTGTAAGCAAAATGCTTTTATCAAAATAAGATAACACTCCACCTGAACTTTTATTTTGGAATAAAAGGAGAAGTTAACGTCCCTCTCTTTTAAGAGAGGGATTTAGGGTGAATTCGTAAAAGAGATAAAATAAAGAAAAATAAGTAAAGCTCTTTGAAAATATGGGTTTTTTAGATTCTTCTTCCACCAAATGGCGGACTCAGAATGAAATGCAGGAAAAGATAAACTCAGTAATTATGAATCCGTCATAGCTGAGTAAGAATCTTTTAGTCAATGAGAGTGAAAATAATTTATAATTTTTTCTGATGAAATTAATGGAATAAATCATGAAAAAGCTTTTTTTACCAATTTACATTTTATTATTTGTTAATTTCTCTTTTGCTCAAGAGAAATTACAATTTGCAAATCCTATACTTGCAGGATTTTATCCCGACCCAAGCATTTGCAGAGTAGGTAATGATTACTATCTGGTTAATTCTACATTTGCTTATTTTCCTGGCATCCCAATTTTTCAAAGTAAAGATTTAGTAAACTGGAAATTAATTGGTCATGTAATTGATAGAGTTGAACAAGCAAATTTTAATGGATTAGGGGTCTCGCGTGGTATATTTGCTCCAGCAATTAGTTACCATAATGGAATATTTTATGTTACATGCACGCTTGTTGATGCTGGTGGAAATTTTGTGGTAACTGCAAAAGACCCAAAAGGTCCGTGGTCAAATCCCGTATGGATTCCTGAAATAAATGGCATCGACCCTTCATTATTTTTTGATGATGATGGAAAAGCTTACATAATTTATAACAGTGTAGCTCCAGATAACAAACCTCTTTATGATGGTCATCGAACCATTCGAATTTATGAATTTGATATAGAAAATCTCAAAGTTAAAGGTGAAGAAAAAATTCTCATTAATGGTGGTACTGATATTTCAAAGAAACCAATCTGGATTGAAGGACCTCACATTGTTAAGAAAGATGGTTATTACTTTTTGATTTGTGCAGAAGGCGGAACCGCAGAACAACATTCAGAAGTTGTATTCAGAAGCAAAAATGTTTTTGGTCCATATGAATCATATAAAAATAATCCAATACTTACTCAGCGGCATTTAAATCCCAAAAGAAATTTTCCGATTACATCAACTGGACATGCAGATTTTGTTGAAACACAAAATGGTGATTGGTGGGCTGTATTTTTAGGGTGCCGACCTTATCCACCTTATGAAGAAAATTATTACAATACAGGACGAGAAACATTTTTAGCTCCAGTAAAATGGATTGACGGCTGGCCTGTTATTAATCCTGATTTTGAAGAAGTGCAATATTTTTATCCGTATCCTCTTAAACCCAATAAAAAATTTGCTATTAGAAAATATGGTGGGAATTTTACAATTCATGATGATTTTAATACTAAAGAATTATCAAAAGATTGGATTTTTTTAAGAACACCATTAGAAAAATGGTTTGAATTGAAAAATGGAAAATTGAGAATTAAACTAAGACCTGAAACCTGCGCAGGTAAGTCAAATCCAAGTTTCATTGGCCATCGACAACAGCATCAAAATTGTTCTGCAACAATTAAATTAAATTTTTTGCCTCAAGCAGAATATGAAAAAGCTGGTATCATAATTTTTCAGAATGAAAATCATTTTTACTTTTTATGTAAATCTATTAAGAATGGTTTACCTGTTGTTCAACTTTTTAAATCTACAAACACAGAAGATTTGGAATTGTTAGAGGAAAAATTTTTAACTAAAAAAGAGATGAATAAAGAACTTATACTTCAAATAGAAGCGAAGGGTAAGGATTATTCTTTTTATTATGGATTTAATAAAAATAATCTTACACTATTAAAAGAAAATGTTGATGGAACATTCTTGAGTACAAAAGTAGCAGGTGGTTTTGTTGGAGCAGTATTTGGTCTTTATGGCTCTTCACATGGTAATATCAGTAATGCATATGCATACTTCGATTGGTTTGAATACAAAGGCAATGATGATGTTTATAGTTTATTGAAGTTAAAGAAAGGAGAGTAAAATGAACTGGAAAAAAATTATAAGCTTACTTTTTATTTTTATAATATTTATTATAAACATAAACTTAGTTGCTCAACCCTTGGCTTTTGGAAAAGAAAAATTTTTAGGAAATGTTTTTGGATTTTCTGGTGTTCCACTGAAATTTGATGATTACTGGAATCAAATTACACCTGAGAATAATACTAAATGGGCTTCTGTTGAATCAGTCCGTGATTATTATAATTGGAGCCGTGTTGATGAAATTTATTATTATGCTAAACAAAGAGGTTATCCATTCAAATTTCATACTTTAGTATGGGGACAACAATACCCCAATTGGATTACAACATTAAGTCTTGAAGAACAGCGAGAAGAAGTTGAAGAGTGGATACGGCTTGTGGGTGAAAGATATCCAGACATTGATATGGTTGATGTTGTAAACGAACCATTACCAAATCATGCACCTGCACCTTACAAAGATGCACTGGGTGGTTCAGGCAAAACAGGCTGGGATTGGGTTATTCAAGCTTTTGAATGGGCAAGAAAATATATCCCAAAAGCAAAATTAATATTGAATGATTATAACATAATTAATGATAGCTACAATACTACTCAATTACTCAACATTATAAATCTACTGAAAGAGAGAAATTTAATTGATGGAATTGGGATTCAGGGTCATCGATTTGAATTAGAAAGTACTTCAATTAATACATTAAAAAACAATCTCGATAGATTAGCAGCCACTGGATTGCCAATTTATATTTCTGAATTTGATCTTGGAAATCTTGGTGATTCTGGCAATCCTGATGATGCTAAACAACTTGAACTTTATCAAAAAATTTTTCCAATTCTCTGGGAACACCCTGCTGTTAAGGGAATTACTTTCTGGGGATATATAGAAGGACAAATCTGGCAAAAGACATGCTTTTTGATAAAATCAGATGGAACTGAAAGACCAGCTATGAAATGGTTACGTCAATATCTTACATCAAAAAATAGTTTTAGAACTGTTAATAGTGGAAACTGGAATGACTTAAATATTTGGGAAGAATATGATGGAACAACATGGATTAAACCTGCAACAAAATCTCCAGATGCAACAGGTGATTTAATTATTATTCAAAATGGTCATACTATTACATTAAATACTAAAGACACTGTTGACCAGATGTCAATTGCACAGGGGGGAAAACTAATTATTACAAAAGGTGCAGAATTGAAAATAAAAGATGGTTATGGAGTTGATTTGTCTGTTAATGGAATTATTGAAAATTATGGGACAATTATTAAAGATTCTTCTGCAACAATTAGTTTTCAGGATGGAAGTAAATATTATCATAATCAGGATGGAGGTGAAGTTCCTTTTGCTTTGTGGGCTTCTGGTTCAATTATTGAATTTGATAGCATAAAAGTTACACCACCAAAAAATGCTAATCAAAATTTTTATCATCTTATATGGAATTGTCAAGAACAAACAAAATCAATTTCATTAGGTTGGAATGGAAATATAATCGGTGGAAATGTAAATGTAATTAGTACGGGAAGCGGCAGATTATTATTAAGTAACCCTATAAATGTTCTCAACAATATTATCAACGTAAAAATTTTAGGAGATTTGAATCAAAGTGGTGGAGAATTAGCTGCACAAATTCCAATCATAGATATTTCGAGTGTTATTATAGAACTTAACGGAAATCTTAATGTTACTGGTGGAAAATTTTTTATTAATCCTGCAGAAAAGACTACAATAATTGTTGATTCATTTGACCCGGAAGGGCAAATTTATTATTCACAAAACAATCAACAATATTTTGGAACTACCTGGAAAATTAATCAAGGGAATGTATCAATTAAAAATGCCGTCGTAGGAAATTATTATAAAGGGAAAATAGAATTCTCCAGACAAAATGGAATTCAATCATTAATTCTTGAAAATGTTCAATATGCAACTGGTGGGTTATCAGTTGAAGTAGACAGCAGTGTTATTTTGAATATTGGCACAAGTGAGTTAAAAGGCGAGGGTGACTTCATTTTGAATAAAGGAGCTGCTTTGCAAACAGCTCATAATTTGGGTCTTGATGGTTCAATTAATGTTAATGGTGAAAAAATTTTAAGTCCTGAAGCAAGTTATATTTTTAATGGCAGCAATGCTCAAATAACGGGCAATTCAATTCCAGATTCTGTAAGTTCATTAATAATAGATAATAATCTTGGTTTAACATTATCAAAGACAATTAAGGTGAACAATTCACTTGAAATCAAAAAAGGGCAATTGCTTCTCGGAGGTAATCAATTAATTTATAGTAAAGATGCAACATTAAAATACACTGGAAGCACAGCACAAATTACAAGAGATGAAGAATTCCCCGAAGTTAATGGTCCAAAGAATATTTTAATTACAAATTTAAATCCAGGTGTAACTCTACATGCATCAAGAAAAATTGAAGGTAAATTAGAACTGCAAGGTAAATTAAAATTAGGGAATAACAATCTTGAAGTAGCTGAAGCAATAAGCGGGGGAACTTCCAGATATGTTATCACTGATGGCAGTGGTGAACTAAGGATATCAGCTGGAAATTCAGAAGTTTTATTCCCTGTTGGTACTGTCACTTCGTATGCACCAGTGTGGATTGAAAATAAAGGGACTAAAGATTTAATTGGTGTGCGCGTAGAAGATGATAAAATTCCAGCAGCAGCGGGAGGAAGAGTTTTAGCTAAGTGGTTCATTAATGAGGCTGTTGCCGGTGGCGGAAATTATTCACTTAAATTTGGCTGGATAATTACACTTGAAGATGCACAATTTAGACAGGATAGAAATGCAAATGCATATATTTTTAATCTTATAGATACAACTGAAGCAGGCAGTGGAGCTTATGAAAAAGAATTAACAAGACAACCTTTTACAATTAAAAGAGGTGGTATTGATAAATTAGGAATTTTTAGTGTCGGTAAGTTTAGTACTATTACAGATGTTGCAGAAAATCATGTAATTCAAGATAATTTTTATTTGAGTCAGAACTATCCAAATCCATTTAATCCTGTGACAATAATAAAATTTACAATTCCTAATTCATCAGGAATTAACAAAACAATATTGAGAATTTTTGATGTCCTTGGAAACGAAATTGAAACATTAATTGATGAAGTTAAATCTCCAGGAACTTACGAAGTTAAATTTGATGCTTCAAAATATTCAAGTGGAGTTTATTTCTACAAATTACAATGTGGTAATTTTGTGCAAGTAAAAAAAATGATGTTAATGAAATAAAATTTTTCATAAAATAAATATGGTAACTTAATATGGAAGAATTAATTAATCGAATTACAATTTGCATTGAAAGGGGAAAAGTTAATTTAGCTTCTCCATACCCTCCGGATTTAAGAGGACAGGAAGGAGCAGATGAATTGACTATAAAAGCACTTGAAGCTGGTTTACAACCGAATGATATTCTTAATGCATGTAACGAAGGAATGAAAAGAATTGGTGATAAGTTCAGTCGTAATGAAGTTTTTGTGCCTGAGTTATTAATGGCTGCGAAAGCAATGCAAGCAGTAATGAACCACCTCAAACCATATTTTCAAAAAGGTATTGTTGAAAAAAAAGGAAAATTTATAATTGGAACAGTTGCAGGTGATTTGCACGACATAGGTAAAAATCTTGTAAGTATGGTTGTAGAAGGCAATGGTTATGAAGTAATTGATTTGGGGGTTGATGTAAAGCCAAATAAATTTTTAGATGTAATAAAACAAAATCCAAGTAGTGTAGTAGGTTTAAGTGCATTACTTACAACGACAATGCAGAATATGGCAATTACTGTGAAAGAAATAAAAGAACATTTCCCAGATGTAAAAATAATTGTAGGAGGAGCACCACTTACAGAAGAAGCAGCAGAAAAAATGGGAGCCGATGCTTACGGTCCAAATCCTCAAAGCGCTGTGGAATTTCTTGAAAGTTTGAAAGTTAATTGAAATGAAAAGATAAGTTTATTCAGTCATTTTGACCGGTTGCTGGCGTAGAAGAATCTTTTATTTTGATAATGAAAAAAAATTCTTTGTTAAAAAAGTTCTTATTAAAATTAGATAACTCAACCTCGTTCTTCGTCAAAATCGGACGGAATTTGTTGATCTGCTCTTAAGAAGAGAAGGGGGAAATTAAATTTACAAGTGCCTCTCTTTCTAAGAGAGGGATTATTGGGAGAGTTCATGTAATGATTAAATAAAGAAAAAAGCAAATAAGGTTCTTTGAAATTATGAAATCATTTTAGATTCTTCGTCGTTTACCATTTGGCGGTCTCCTCAGAATGACATGAAAGAAAAATACAGTCATTCTGAATGGAGCGAAGCGATGATGAAGAATCTCATTAAGACAAAAAATGGAATTAGATTCTTCGTCGTTCACCATTTGGCGGACTCCTCAGAATGACATCAAAGAAAAATACAGTCATTCTGAATGGAGCGAAGCGATGATGAAGAATCTCATTAAGACA
>JARYLX010000069.1 GCA_029907415.1 Melioribacter sp. | reverse complement strand
AAATTGATAAACCCTTTGAAATTAATTCTGTAAAAATTAACGAGCCATTATATCAAAATGGATTTGTTAGCGAAGATAATGGAAAATATTTTATTGCTCCTTCTGGATTGAATGTAAATTCTGCTTTAATAAATCGTCTGCAAAAAAATGGAATTCCAGTTTACTGGAATACTGAAAAACTTGTTAATAATGGTAAAACATATAATCAGGGTTCTGTAGTAATTGAAGTAAACAGTAAATCAAAACAAATAATTAAAAAAGCAGCTTCAGAATTGCATCTTCAAATTGATGTTGTAGATGATATTCATAAAGAAAAATTAAAAGAAATAAGAAAAATTACAGTTGGTTTATATCAGCCGTGGACTGCGAACATGGATGAAGGCTGGACAAGATTATTATTGGAAAATTACGAATTTAATTTCATTACACTTCATAACAAAGATTTCAAGGATAAAAAACTAAAGCAAAAATGTGATGTGATTATTATTCCCGACATGAGTGCAGATATTATTAAAAATGGTAAACCAAGTGGTGATGCAGCAAGATTTTATAGACCAAAACCAGCAGAGTATGATAGTGGGATTGGGAAAGTTGGACTGGAAAATTTGAAAAATTTTATCGAAAAGGATGGAGGTTATTTAATTACACTTGGCGAGGCATGCAACTTTGCCATTGAAGATCTAGGATTAAGAGTTACGAACGTTCTCAAGAATCTTAAAAGCAATGAATTTTTCTGTCCAGGTTCGTTATTAAGAATTAAAGTAGATAATACAAATCCAATTGGTTATGGAATGGAACAAGAATCTATAGCATACGTAAGTGATAATATTGCTTTTGCCACCACAATACCTTTTGGGAAATATGATAGAAGTATTGTTGTTCGGTTTCCTGACAAAAATTTATTGAAATCCGGATTTCTAATTGGAGAAGATTATTTATTTAATAAAGCTGCGATTGTTGATGTAAAACAAAAAAATGGCCATGTTATTTTGATGGGTTTCAAAGTCCAAAATCGCCACTGGACATTTGGTACTTTCAAATTATTATTTAATGCAATTCATTATGCAGGAATGATTTGATTTTTAACTTTGATGAGCAGAAATTTATGATGCAGGTTGTTATCATGATTTTTATTTCATTCAGCTTGGATAATTAAAGTATAGTTAAAGCACGATAAATACCAGGAGAAAAATTATTTATGAATTACAATAAAAAGTCTCAGATAATAATAGCATTATTGATTTTTGTATTTACTGGGTTCTTAAACTTTACAAATGTTTTTTATGTAACCGTGAGCAATTACAAAGAGTATCCTACTGATTATGTTTTTATGATTTTAGTTAATATTCTCTTCTGGTATTCTTCGGCTTATCTGTTGAATTATATAATCAATTATTTCTTCTGGGAAAAAATATTCAAACTATCAACACGAAAAATTTCATTTGAATGGAGCAGAGAACTTGTATCATCTCTAATCTACACTATTGCTACAGCTGTAATATTGAAGAATTCTTTCTGGATAAATTTTGATTTCTTCTGGATTACTATTTTAATTCTACTATTTCTTGTGCAAATGGCTGTTAGACCAAAAGTTCTATCACTATTTCCACGAGAAGCTTTCGCAAGAGTTAGACCTTTTAATGTTGGTGATTGGATTACTATTAAGAGTAAAAATGGAAATAATTTGATTACAGGGATGGTAGAAAATATAACTCGTGGTTCAGTTGTAATTAAGAATGAAAATAATAATCGTGTTTTTATATCTATGAATATTTTATCGGATGTTTTGATTGAAAATCATACATCACTAAATGAATATTCTAAATTCAGCACAAAGATATGCCTTGACCATTCAATTCCAGTAAAAAATGTAAAAAGAATTTTATTATCCACACTCGAAAATATTTATTACGAAAAAAATCTCTCGGATGCGCCCGAACCGCAAGTTTTAATTAATAATGTAAATGAATTAGGAATTGTATATGAATTAATTTATTGGTTAAAACCATGGAAAGAAATAAGTCCGGATGAATTTAATGATATTGTTCTAAACGCTTCTCTTGAAAACTTAAGTTATGCTGGAATTTATCCTGCATATAAGAAAAATGATGTTTATATAGGAAACTATCAACGAAAATTTTATGATATCAATTTAATTGAAGACCGTAAAAAAATTCTTCAGAACATTGAGCTATTAAAATTTCTTAATGAGGATGAACTTAACAGCATTGCTTCTAATATTTTAGTTAAAGGTTTTGATAAAAATGAAGTTGTTATTAATGAAGGAGAAGAAGGCGACTCAATGTTTATACTTGTTGAGGGATTATTAAATGTTTTTGTTAAAAATAAAGAAGGAATAGACGTTCATGTGGGAAACTTGAAAGCCGGTGATTTTTTTGGTGAGATGTCATTATTTACAGGTGAACCTCGTTCCGCAACTATTAAAGCTAAAACAAAATGTTTGATATTTGAAATTAACAAAGATATAATATCACCTGTAATTCATAATAGAACTAATCTTGTGGAAGAATTCGGGAAAGTTATTGCTGAAAGACAGTCAATTAATGTTGATAAAATTTCACAGTCAGAAATTCAGGTAAAATCAAGAATTAAAATAATTGCAGATAAAATTAAAAAATTCTTTGGTCTATAAATTTGTTAAACTCTCCTTACAAGAACTTTATGATTTATTCTTACTTTTTAGTTATTCTGCATTGAAAATTAATCCATCTTTCATTTCATAAACATAGTCGCCCAAATTAATTAAAGAAGGATTGTGTGTAACAATTAAAAAAGTGATTCCAAATTTTTTATTAAGTTCAATAAAAAGATTATTAACAACTTCACTATTCTGTGAATCAAGATTTCCTGTTGGTTCATCAGCAAGAATGATTGATGGTTCGTTTGCAAGTGCTCTTGCAATTGCAACTCTTTGCTGTTCACCGCCTGAAAGTTCTGAAGGTTTATGGTGAATCCTTTCTTTTAATCCAACTATATCAAGTAGTTCTTCTGCTTTTTTTACAGCTTGCTTAAGTGAAATTCCGTTAATCATAATTGGTATAGCAACATTTTCTAATGCATCAAATTCTGGAAGAAGATGATGGAACTGAAAAACAAATCCAATATTTTTATTTCTGAATGAAGATAATTTATCATCATCAAGTTTGAAAATGTTTGTGTTTTTAATTATTACTTCACCACTGTCGGGGAGGTCAAGTCCACCAAGAATATGAAGGAAAGTACTTTTTCCCGCCCCAGATGCTCCTACAATCAAAGTAATTTTTCCTGCTTCAACATTCAGAGAAATACCTTTTAATATTTCTAATTTTTTTTCTTTTGTTTTGTAAAAAGATTTTTTTATGTCTTTGGCTTCAATTATATAATTATTCATGTCATTCATATTTTATTGAATCAATAATTATTGTGTTTGCAGCTCTTTTAGCCGGGTAGAGTGAAGCAATAAATGAAAGAAACATTGCCATTAATCCTACAGCAATTATATCTGTTACTTCAATTTTTACCGGCATTGCATTAATTATATATTTTGTTGGGTCTAAAGGATAAAAATTATATTTTATTTGGAGATAACAGATAATCAATCCTGTAGCTAATCCTATAATAGTTCCAATAATTCCTACGAGTAATCCTTCTAACATAAAAATTTTCAGAATTGATTTTTTTTCTAATCCCATAGTACGTAAAACTCCAATATCTTTTTTCTTTTCAAGAACCGTCATTGTTAATGAAGCAAAAATATTGAATGTTGCAACGGCAATAATTAAACTTAATAAAATATAAGCTGACCATCTTTCAACTGTCATAACACTGTACAAATCTTTATGAAGGTCATACCATGTGTTGACAGAAAATAAATTTGTATTAAGAATTTTTTGCAAATCCTTTTTAACTTTTTCTGATTTCTCAATTTTTTCCAAACGTAATTCATAACCAGTGAAATTATTTTTTAAGCCAAATAATTTTTGTGCTGATTCTAAAGAAGTAAATGCATAAGAAATATCATAATCGCGATTGTTGGTTTCGAAAATTCCTGTAACTACAAATTTCCTTGTAGAAGGAAGTGCTAATGAAGTAATAGTTCTTTCAATATTGTATGCAGATGTAACATAAATTACATCTCCAATTCTTGCTGAAAGTCGAAGTGCTAATGGCAAACTTAAAATAATTTTGCTGGTATTATCAGTATTTTCTATGTCAAATTTACCGCTGATGATTTTGGTTGGAATTCCCCAATTCTCATTTTTCAATGATGGTGGGATTCCTTTTAGAGTCACAATCTCATAGCTTTTTTTATTAATTAGAAGTGATTTTCCTTCTGCAAAAGGATAATATGTTTTAACATCATGAATTTTTCTTATAGCAGATTCTAATTCATTAATTTTTGAAAAAGCATTTTCATCAGTAATCGATATACGAATATGAGGGTCAAAGCTGATTAAGATTGAAGTAACAAGAGAACTAAAACCATTAAAAACTGAAAGAACAATTATAAGTGCGGCTACACCAATTGCAATTCCAGCAGTTGATAGAAAAGAAATTATTGTTATTAAATTTAATTTGTGTTTAGTTCTAAAATATCTTTTTGCAATAAATAGTTCTATCATTTTTAATCAAATCTAATTGCTGAAATGGGTTGAATACGTGATGCAACAAAAGCAGGAATAAGCGATGCTATGAATGATACTGCGAGTGTAATTAAAGAAACAATTAAGTAATTATCAATCGTAATGAAAAGAGGCACTTTTGTTACAAAATAAATTTTTTCTGGAAGAGAAATAATATCAAATTTTTCTTGAATTAAACTCATTATTAAAGCAAGCATGTTACCAAGGAATAATCCCGAGACAGTTAAATAAATACCATGAATAAGAAAAACTTTTACAATCAATTTTCTGCTTGCTCCAAGTGAACGAAGAATCCCAATTTCATTTGTTCTTTCAAGTACAATCATCAATAATGTTCCTACTATGTTAAAAGTAGCAACAAAAATTATTAATCCAAGAATAATTGGTATTGGCTCTTTTTGAAGTTCAAGCCATGTAAAAATATTTTGATGAATATTAAAAACAGTTTGAACATAGTAGGGATAACCAAGAAAATCCTGAAGTTTATCGGCAATGGAATTAATGTTCGAAATATTTTTCAGCTTAATATTATATCCCGAAATTTCATTTTCCATACCGAATAATTCTTGCGCACTTTGAAAGTTTATGTATGCAGTTAAATCATCATAATCAGCCATTCCACTTTCAAAAATTCCGTCAACTTGGAATTGCATGATGGCTGGCGGGTTATCTAAAGAAGGTATTTGGTCATGTCGTAGTGAAAAAAGTGTAATTTTATCGCCAACTTTTACAAAAAGTTTTTCTGCTAATTTTTTCCCAAGAATAATTTTATCCTTATTCTCAATGAAATTGATTTTACCTTCAATTATATATTTTTTCAAAATTATGTTAAAAGATTCTTTTTTTAACCCTGTTATAGTTATTCCCTCGGATAATCTTTTGGATTTTATAATAGCAAGTTTTGATACAAATGGGTCAATTTTTTCAATATCCTCAGGGAATTGATTTTTAATTAGATTAAGAATTTCAGGATTATCAGGCAAATTTCTTTTTCCGAATGAAGATATTTTTATATGATAATTAAGATTGATAATTTTTTCTGTAACAATTTTTTGAAATCCATCGAGCACAGTTAATGCAATAATAACAACACAAACTCCAATAGAAATTCCGATTATGGTAATTGTCGAAATTGTTGAAATAAATCGAGAATCTTTTTTTGATTTTATATACCTGCTTGATAAAAAGAAAGTTATTGGCATAAAGTATTTTATTTGTTAATGGCAAAAATAGAAATATTAAGTTTTATATTCCCGTATTGTATGATTATTGTGCAGTTAGTTTATTAAAATAGAAACACAATAAAATAATTCTAAGCATCAAATTGACATTTCTGATTCAAAGATATATTTTTGAAAGCCAAATTGTTATGGACTAGGTATTTTAATTTAGCAGTTTACCAATTTGACATTTTGAGTGGCGGGGAGTAGCTCAGCCCGGCTAGAGCGCTTGGTTTGGGACCAAGAAGTCGCAGGTTCGAATCCTGTCTCCCCGACAACTTTATGTTCTTTACTTAGTGTTTTCAGAACTACTAGCTCATCATATTAAGTTTTAATTAAGCGCCAGTAGCTCAATAGGATAGAGCATCAGCCTTCTAAGCTGAGGGTTAGTGGTTCGAGTCCACTCTGGCGTACAAAGTTTTTCGGGTTGTAAATTAACCGATATAAAAAGTTTGTATGGTGAGCATAGCTCAGTTTGGTTAGAGCATCTGGTTGTGGCCCAGAAGGTCATGGGTTCAAGTCCCATTGCTCACCCACAAAATTTTAGGCCCCATCGTCTAACGGTTAGGACATCACTCTTTCAAGGTGAAAATACGGGTTCGATTCCCGTTGGGGTCACAAAAGCATTTCTCAAAATTCAATTCAAAATTAATTACACTCTTTCAAGGTGAAAATATGGGTTCCTCCAAAGGAGTCCCTTTGGGAGATTCCCGTTGGGGTCACAAAAGCATTTCTCAAAATTCAATTCAAAATTAATTACACTCTTTCAAGGTGAAAATACGGGTTCCTCCAAAGGAGTCCCTTTGGGAGATTCCCGTTGGGGTCACAAAATATCTTATTAATTAAAATCGACTTAACTCTAATGATGAAAATTATTGTGTTAGAAAAATGATAAGTGATTATGAAAATTTATAATGGTATATTTTCATCAGCGTGTCTTTAAAAAATTTTATCTTTTTCTGTTAATTATAAAAGCACGTTCACATTTTTCGAATCCAATTTTGGGATAATAATTAATTGCCTCTGGGGCAGATATTAATATTAATGCAACTTCTTCACCTATAATATTTCTTAATAATTCTATTAAATGTTTCCCTATCCCAATATTTTGATATTCTTTATCTACTGCTAAGTCTGATAAGTAACAACAATAGGAATAATCTGTTAAAGCTCTTGCGATACCTATTAATTGTTTATTATTCCATGCAGAAATAATTATATCTGCATTATCTATCATTTTTTTTATTCTATTTAAATCATTATAAGGTCTTCTAATTCCTGAATTACGAAATACATTTGCAACATCTTCTGGAGATAATTCTTTCGTAAAAGAATATTCAATTCCCAAGTTTACCTCCTTATTGCAATATGATATGTTTATGTAATTTTGTTCCATAGAATTTAAGAAAATTATGTTAATGATTGTTTTTAGTGAGTTTAAAAAAATAATTATTATTTTTTATAATTTTCCTTTGAATAAAAAATAATTTTTATGAAACATTCAAATATAATTCTTGCTGAACGAGATGAATATATAACTACTAATCACTATCACAGAAAGCCATTTCCATCCTTATATTTTTATTTCCGTCATTTACTTCGTATAGTTTATTATTGTAATCGTCAAGCGGTGAAAGGAATATATGATGATGATAAATGGATTTATTCTTCACTGGATATAATGAGGGGTCTTGAAAGAACCGGAATAAAATTTCATATCACAGGAATGAACAACCTTAAAAAAGTTGATGGTCCTGTAATTTTTATTTCAAATCATATGAGTGTATTAGAGACTTTTATCTTTCCAGTAATTATTCACCCAGTAAAAAGAATTGTTTACGTTATGAAAGAAGAGCTTGTTCGATTTCCATTATTTGGACCTGTATCTGCGGCACGAGACCCAATTTTAGTTACAAGAAAAAATCCAAGAGAAGATTTAATCGCAGTGTTAAATCAAGGCAGTGAAAAAATAGCAAAGGGTAAATCAATCATAATTTTTCCACAAAGAACAAGGTCTCTTTATTTAAATACTTCCGGATTTAATACTTTGGGAATAAAATTAGCAAAACGAAATAATGTCCCCATAATTCCAGTTGCACTTTTAACTGATGCATGGGGCAATGGAAAGTTAATAAAAGATTTTGGGAAAATTGATCCATTGAAGGAAGTAAAAATTTGTTTTGGCGAACCAATGAAAATTACTGGTAGTGGTAATGAAGAACATCAAAAAGTAATTGAGTTTATTAAAAATAAATTTATCGAATGGAACAGAAAAGATTTGATTCAAGAGCAGTTATAATTTTATATATTAATCATACAAGGAAATTGCCCCTAATAATTTATATGTATTTCAGCTTACAATAATTCATACTCTCATCTAAAAAACTTAACATTTCCTTAACACTCTCTTAATGATGAGTTAACATACCCATCTTACTTTTGCTACAGCAATTTAAGAAGAGGAGTAAGAGATGTACACTTTATACAATAATAATATTAAAACAATCATGAAATTCTTAACCAAATCATTATTAATATTTTTACTTGTGAATGTAAGCATATCAGCACAAACTAAAACAAAGGGGGCAATTGGCGGGAAAATTATTGACCAATCAACAGGTGAGCCAATTATTGGGGCAAATATAGTTTTAGCTAATACAAATTATGGTGCTGCAAGTGACTTGGACGGTAATTATCTAATATCAAATATAGAACCCGGTGAATACGAGTTGATTGTTAGCTATATCTCATATGCTAAAACAAAAATTTCCAATATAAAAGTTTTAGCAGGTCAAAAAACAATTGTTAATGTTGCTTTGAAACCCGAAGCAATTAATGTTGAAGAAGTAATTGTGATTAGTAAAGCTGATAATTCTTATGAAGCCGCACTATTGAATAAACAAAAAAATTCAATAACAATAAGTGATGGAATAACTGCTGAACAAATTAAAAAATCGCCTGATGCAACATCAAGCGAAGCATTGAAAAGAATAACAGGAGTATCTATAGTAGACAATAAATTCGTTTTTGTAAGAGGCACAAGTGAACGATATAGTAATGCAATGCTTAACAATACACCACTATCAAGTACAGAGCCAGATAAAAAATCATTTGCTTTTGACCTAATTCCTTCAAATTTACTTGATAACACAATAATTGAAAAAACTTATACTCCTGATAAACCAGGAAATTTTGCTGGAGGATTGGTTAACATAAACACAATTGATTTTCCTGATAAACTAAAGTTTAATGTGTCATTAACGAGTTCTTATACAAACAATATTACCTTCTCGAGTTTCAAGACATATAAAGGCGGCAAACTTGATTTTCTTGGAATTGATGACGGCTCAAGAACTCTTCCTTCAACCATACCTACAAATTTGAGTAAAGGAAATTATTCATCGAATGAAATTTTAGAATATGCTAAATCTTTACCGAATAATTGGTCTGTAAAACAAACGAAAGCTCCATTGAATGGTGGATTTATGATTTCAGTAGGCGATGGAGTTACGATATTTGGTCCTAAGTTTGGTTTTGTAGCTGCATTATCATATCGAAATCAATTCAACAAAATTTCTCTTGAAAGAAATGAATTTGAAGCAAGTGGTGAACCAAGATTTAATTACTCCGGTGAGCAATCTACTTATTCAACTCTTTGGGGAGGAATACTGAATCTTAGTTATAAACTAAATGATTATCATAAATTAAGTTTCAAGAACACTTACAGTCATACATCTGATGATGAAGTTTCTGAACTTAAGGGTAATCAATTTACAGATTCTGGAACGGAACAAATATTATCTTCTTTAAGGTTTACATCGAGAGGCGTTTATTCTGGTCAATTAAGTGGTGAACATTACTTTTCCAATCTGAACAATCTTCAATTTGAGTGGAAATTATATAACTCAATTTCCTATCGTGATGAGCCGGATTATCGAAGAATGATTTATTCAAGAGAAATTGGAAGTGATAATCAGTTTGCTGCTTTGTTGGGACCACAAGTAAATTTAAAAAATGGAGGAAGATTTTATTCTAATTTGGATGAGAATACAAAAGGAATAAATATAGATATTTCCTTTCCAGTTTCTTCAGTAAAAATAAAATTCGGTGGAAGCATTGAAGATAAAAATAGAGATTTTAAATCGAGATTGATAGGTACCATTATCAATGCACCCGGTAATGGTTATACAGATTTTAGTTTATTATATCTGCCAATGGATAAAATCTTCTCGCCAGAAAATTACAGAAGAAATGGTTTTTCAATTCAAGAATATCTTAATGGAACAAATAATTATAAAGCTCAGCAAGAATACATTGCAGCATATTTGATGTTTGAACATAGTGTTCCATTTTTTAATAAAGAACTAAAAATAATTGCCGGGACAAGATTAGAAAATTCTGTACAGATAATTAATTCAAGAGACTTGTCCGACCAGATAGATTTAAATTATCAATTAAAGGATTTGGATTTTCTTCCATCTTTGAATATCATTTATAAAATTTCTGAAAATACTAATCTAAGATTATCTGCTAATCAAACTGTTAATCGACCTGAGTTAAGAGAACTTGCACCATTTGCATATTTTGATTTTTATACTCAAACATCCTTGCGTGGTAATCCTTATTTAAAGAGAGCCTTAGTAAAAAATTACGATTTTAGATACGAAACTTATCCAGGTGTGAGTGAATTATTATCTGCAAGTATTTTCTATAAAGATATTAAAGATGCTATAGAACAGGTTGTTGTTTCCGGCAGTGCATTAGGTTCAGAAAGAACTTATATGAATTCAGATATTGCAAAAATTTATGGTATTGAGTTGGAAGGAAGATTAGCGTTGAGTCGAATAAGTAATTTATTATCTAATTTTTCAATTAATTCAAATATTACATTAATTAAATCTACTGTTACAGTAAAAGCAACCGAAACAACAATTGCAAGAACAGGAAGACCACTTCAGGGACAATCACCTTATGTCGTAAATATCGGGTTAACTTATAATTCACAAGATTTAGGTACGACTATAAGTTTATTATATAATCGAATTGGTGAAAGAATTGTTGAAGTAGCAACTGCATATGAAGATGATATTATCGAAAAACCACGTGATATAATAGACATTGTTGTAAATCATAAACTAACTGAAAATATAGAATTGAAATTAACAGCTAAAGATATCTTAGCACAAAATAAAACTTTTATGCAAGGAAATAAGAAAGCTCGATTGGACAGTAATAATTCATCTATATCATTTAACATATCATACAAATTATAAAAGGAGGTTACATGTTGAAATTATTCAAAAAATTTTCTTTACTGTTTTTTATATCAGCAACATCATTATTTGCACAACTTGCTCCATTTGATGAAGTATTAGAAGGAAATATTAATTCCGATAAAGTACTTGATGCAAATAAAAAATATTTGTTGAGAGGATTTGTTAATGTTAATGAACCTGCAACTTTAACAATTCCTGCAGGGACAATAATTTATGGAGAAAAATCTTCTAAGGGGTCTTTAATAATAAATAGAGGCGCAAAAATTGTTGCTATTGGTACACCTGATAAACCAATTATATTTACAAGCCAACAACCCAAAGGACAAAGAGGGGCTGGAGATTGGGGCGGTATTATAATAGCTGGGAGGGCAAGCATAAATGTGCCTGGAGGAACAGCAGTTATTGAGGGCGGTACAGGCACAGTTTATGGCGGAGGAGATAAACCAAATGATGATGACAGCAGTGGAGTTCTTAAATATGTAAGAATTGAATTCCCTGGTATAGCTTTTCTTCCTGATAATGAAATTAATGGTTTAACTTTGGGTGGAGTAGG
>JARYLX010000068.1 GCA_029907415.1 Melioribacter sp. | reverse complement strand
GCTGAAATCAAAACTGATTTTTGATGGGAGAAATATTTTTGACCTGAATAAAATGCTTGAAATGGGATTTATTTATTATAGCATAGGCAGAAGACCTGTCGGAATATAATTTTGTATTTTTTAATAATGAGAGAAATTTTAACAGTTGTAAGATTGCTTTGTCATTTATTTTATTAAAATTTTCTGTTTATGCATTTAAGATTTTTTCATAATAATCAATATATTTTGGAACAATTAAATTTTTGTCGAAATATTTTACCGCTCTTTCTCTTGAATTCTTTGAAAATATTTTATACTTCTTTTCGTTAGTTAACAAATCAATAACATATTTTGCCATGCGTTCAACATCACCAATTTCTGCAATGTATCCAGTTTCATTGTGAATTACTAATTCAGGCAAACCACCAACAGAAGAGCTTACAACTGGAATCCCACATGCCATTGCTTCAAGTGCAGATAATCCAAAACTTTCTGATTGTGAAGGCATTAAAAATATATCAGCAGCATTAAGAATCTCTGGTAATGCATCTTGCTTGCCAAGAAAAATTACATCCTTTTGCAAATCTAATTCTCTTGCAAGTCGTTCGCATTCAGACCTGTCAGGTCCATCACCAACAAGAACTAATTTAGCGGGCAATTCTTTTTTTACTTTGTGAAGTATTTTTATTGTATCAGGGACTCTTTTTACTGCTCTGAAATTTGAAGTATGAATTAAAATTTTTTCTCCATGTGAAGCTAATCTTTCACGATAAGGTTTATCATCAACTGGTTTATATTTTTCTGTGTCAATGAAGTTATATATTACTTCAATTTCTTTATTGACATTAAAATTAATCAATGTTTTTTCTTTTAAAAATCTTGATACTGCAGTTACCCCATCACTTTCTTCAATACTGAATTTTACAAGAGGCATAAACGAAGGTTCGAGACCCATTAGTGTAATATCAGTTCCATGAAGTGTAGTTATAAACTTTATATCCTTATTTACTTTTTTTCGAATTTGTTTGGCAAGGTATGCACTTACTGCATGAGGAATTGCATAATGAACATGCATTAAATCTAACTGTTCATATTCTATTACTTCGAGCATTTTACTTGTCAATGATAAGCCATATAATGAATGTTCAAACAATGGATAGCTTGCTACTTCAACTTCGTGGAAAAAAACGTTTTCAACAAAGTGAGTTAATCTGTGTGGAATCGCATAACTGATAAAATGAACTTGATGACCTAAAGAAGCAAGAGCTAGTCCAAGTTCTGTTGCTACAACTCCGCTTCCTCCATAAGTTGGATAACATGTTATTCCAATTTTCATATTTTATTTAACCTTTTTGTTCAATCTTATTTATTTTTGAATTAAACATTAAACGCATAATCTTTAGTTCATAATATATCAATTTTGATATGAATATTTTATTAATCGGACATTCTATTATTGATCACATAGAAATCTCTGGCAGGGAGATAATAAAACCTGGTGGAATTTATTATTCAGTTTCGGGAATGTTATTTGTGAAAAACGAAAATGATAATATTTTTCTGTTAACCGGAATCAATAAGAATGCATTAAAGTATTTCGAAAAATTATATTCAAAATGTTTGCCTGACTTTTTAATTCATCTTGATGATATGCCCGAAGTCTTTCTAAAAATTTATGAGCATAAAGAACGTGATGAATTTTATAAAAATATTTCTTCATCTTTGCCAGTTGAAAAAATTAATAACTGGTTATCTTTTGATGGAATTTTAATAAACATGATAACCGGCTTTGATATTACTTACGAACAGTTGAAAAATGTTCGCCATAATTTTAATGGTTTAATTTACTTTGATGTTCATACATTATCTCGCGGAGTTGATGAAAATTTGAAGCGAGAGTTTAGAACAATTCCTGATGTAGAAAACTGGCTTTCAAATGTTGATATAATTCAATGCAATGAAAGTGAATTGAAAACTATTTTTAATTATGATGACAAGAAGATAATTATTGAAAATATTTTGAAATACGGTCCTCGAGCTTTAATTCTTACAAAAGGAAATAAAGGTGCAGAAATTTTCTACATAGACAAGGGAGAGATTAAAAACCTGAGTGTTACAGCAGAAAAAGTTGAAATAAAAAATAAAATTGGCTGTGGTGATATTTTTGGCGCAGTCTTTTTTTATACATATCTTAATACAAACGACTTATTAATTTCTTTAAGAACTGCAAATAAAATTGCTGCAAAATCAGTTTCATCAAACAATATTGAAGAATTGCTGAAAGAATATGTTAATTGGTAATTTAATTAAAACAAGAATTCTAATAATTGGGTCAAATGGAATGCTGGGGCAAAGACTCGCGGAATATTTTTCACTTACAAATAATTATGAATTAATGTGTGCCTCGGCTGAACCAGAGTCTTTCGTTCCCGGTGTTGATTATAAAAGTGTTGATATTACTCAGAAAAACAGTGTAAGAAAACTTATCTTAGATTTTTTCCCGGATTTTGTAATTAATGCAGCTGCATATACTAATGTTGACAAAGCAGAAAAAGAAAGAGAATTGGCATGGAAAATAAATGTAAATGGTGTTGAAAATATTGCTCTTTATGCATGGACGATTGATGCTCACATGATTCATATTTCAACGGATTACATTTTTGATGGTAAAAAAGGTCCTTATTCTGAAAATGATAAACCATGTCCAATCAGTTATTATGGAAGGACCAAATTAGCAAGTGAAAATTCGATAAGAACAAGCGGGGTTCGTTATACAATTGTTAGAACAAATGTTTTATATGGACCAGCAAAGCATGGCAGACCCGATTTTGTTAAATGGGTTATTAATTCACTTCGTGCAGGTGAAGAAATAAGAATTGTAACTGACCAATATAACAATCCAACATATGTGGATGACCTTGTTGATGCAATTCATAAAATTATTTTATTCAAAAAAGAAGGTATTTACAATATTGCAGGAAAAGAAATTATTTCAAGATATGATTTTACATTAAAAATAGCTGATTACTTTGATCTAAATAAAAAATTAATTAAACCAGTTTTAACAAAAGATTTGAATCAAGCAGCACCACGTCCTTTAAAATCAGGATTGATAATTTTGAAAGCAATGATAGAACTTGATTATAAACCTCACGAGTATGAAGAATCATTTGAAATGATGAGAAGAGACTTGAATTTGTGATTTTTATTGAAATCTTAAAAAATTCTAAAAAGTAAATAAGGGCTCAAATACTTATGAAGAATAATAAAAAGTTTTTTTAGGTTAAATTAATTGAGAATTCTATTTTATATAGTAATATTGTAAACATAATTTAAGCAATCCTTATATCATCCTTCAAAAAGGAGGTGTCTGATGCTGAGCATGCTAATCAGTCCTGAAATAAAAGAACTAATACAAAACAAACAATTCCTTGACCTTAAGGAAATTTTAATTGACTGGACACCAACAGATATTGCGGATTTGATTTTAACACTTAATGAAGATGAAAGAGTATTACTTTTTCGGTTGCTTCCTAAAGAATTAGCAGCTGATGTTTTTGAATATCTAAATTATGATACACAGGTAGAACTTATACATTCAATGGGACACGAAAAAATTTCGGAACTGCTCAATGAAATGTCACCAGACGACCGAACTGCATTGTTTGAAGAAATGCCGCCTAATGTTGTTAAACAGTTGTTAAACTATCTATCATATGAAGAAAGAAAAATTGCTCAGCAATTGTTAGGATATCCTGAAAACAGCATCGGGCGATTAATGACGCCTGATTATATTGCAATTAAAAAAAACTGGACTGTTCAAGAAACACTTGATTATATTCGAAAATATGGACAGGATAAAGAAACTTTGAACATTCTTTTTGTAGTTGATGAATCTGGTAAACTTATTGATGATATCAGAATTAGAGAAATATTACTTGCCTCACCTGATACTAAAATTAGTGAGTTGATGGATGGTAATTTTGTTTCATTAAAAGTATACGACGACCAGGAATCTGCAATAGAAATATTCAAAAAGTATGATAGGGTTGCTTTGCCAGTTACAGATAGTTCAGGAATTCTGGTTGGAATTGTAACAGTTGATGATGTACTCGATATAGCAGAAGAAGAAACAACAGAAGACATTCAAAAGATTGCAGCTGTTCAGACTTTCGAAGAACCTTATCCTCAGGCATCAATATTTCAGATGATAAAAAAGAGAGCAGGCTGGCTGAGTATTTTATTTATCAG
Organism: Melioribacter sp.; assembly: GCA_029907415.1. Lineage (GTDB taxonomy): Bacteria > Bacteroidota > Ignavibacteria > Ignavibacteriales > Melioribacteraceae > Rosettibacter > Rosettibacter primus. The sequence continues at coordinate 7,542 of JARYLX010000068.1, read as the reverse complement.
TGAAATGTTTACAGCTACTGCTATGGGTTATTTTGAAAATGAAATTAGTCAGGCTGTTGTTCTCGCTTTATTTGTTCCTCTTATAATTTCAAGTGGGGGTAACTCAGGTTCACAAGCTTCTACATTGATTATACGTTCTCTTGCTCTTAACGAACTTTCTCTTAAAGATTGGTTTTTTGTATTCAGAAGAGAAATATTAACAGGTTTAATACTTGGTGTAATACTGGCAGTAATAGGTTTTCTAAGAATTTCTTTGTGGCAGTTCGTAAGCGGTGTTTATGGAGAACACTGGTTCTTAATCGGGATGACTGTAGCTATTGCTTTAATTGGTGTAGTTTGCTGGGGAAGTCTTATGGGCTCAATGCTCCCTTTTATACTCAAAAAACTTGGATTTGACCCGGCCAGTTCTTCAGCACCATTTGTAGCAACTCTGGTTGATGTTACAGGAATCATAATTTATTTTACTGTTGCTCATATGATACTTAAAGGAACATTACTTAATTAAAGAATTTATTCAAAACTTTTTTTCCAGCTTCGCATTAAAAAGCCAGTAATTATCAATGCAACACCAATTAATGCAATTTTTATATAAGATTCTGAGTAATAATAAAATCCTCCAATTGCAACAGGAACATTTTGCAACTCAGAAGTTGTAAAGCCTTCACCTCTGGCTATTTCGACTTTATATTGAAAATGAAGCAAAGCATAAAATAAAATTACGCCTCCCTGAACAAAACAAACAATATCTACTAATGCAAATATTACTGTTGACATTAATTTTTTCATTTAATTATCCCTCATCTTTTATTGAAATTTTTTTCATGTAAAAATTATTAAAATTCTATACGAATTGATATAAATTATTTTTGGATTTATGCCTTTGAATTTGGTTCATTATTAATATCGATTTTATGAAAAACAATTAAGTATTCCAATTTAGAATTTTCTTATATTTGTTAGCAGTTATTAATAAAAAGAGAGAAAAACTTGGCTAAGGAAAAAGTACTTGTAACTTCTGCTCTGCCTTATGCAAATGGCAATATTCATCTTGGACATTTAAGCGGAGCTTATTTACCTGCAGATATTTATGTAAGATACAAAAGACTTAATGGAGATGATGTAATTTATATTTGCGGTTCTGATGAACACGGTGTCCCGATAACAATTACAGCAGATAAAGAAAAAGTTCATCCAAAAGTTATTATTGACAGATACCATGAACTCAATAAAAAAGCTTTTGAAAAATTTGGTATGAGTTTCGACATATACTCAAGAACAAGCATTCCAATACATCATAAAACAGGACAGGAATTTTTTAAGTGTTATTATGATAATGGATTGCTGATAGAAAAAAAGTCAATGCAGTTTTATGATGAAAAAGTTAAAATGTTTTTGCCAGATAGATATGTAGAAGGAACTTGTCCACGTTGTGGATACGAGGAAGCAAGAAGTGATGAATGTGAAAAATGTGGTTCACTTTATGAACCTTCAGAATTAAAAAATCCTAAAAGCAAAATCAGCGGCGAAACTCCTATACTGAAAGAAACTTCTCACTGGTATTTCCCTTTGGGCAGATATCAAGAACGTCTTGAAAAATATATTGATGAAATGAATAAAAAATATGGCTGGAAAGATAATGTGCTTCAATATTGCAAAGGTTGGTTTAGCGAAGGATTAAAAGATAGAGCTGTAACGAGAGATTTAGATTGGGGTATAAAAGTTCCACTCCCAAATGCAGAAGGAAAAGTTTTGTATGTTTGGTTCGAAGCTGTTCTTGGTTACATATCGGCAACGAAAGATCTTTCTGAAAAAAGAAATGACCCCGATTTATGGAAAAGATACTGGCAGGACCCGAATACAAAATATATTGCATTTATAGGGAAAGATAATGTTGTTTTTCATACAATAATATTTCCTGCAATGTTAATGGCATGGAATGATTACAATAACGACAAATATATTTTGCCTCAAAATGTTCCTGCAAATGAATTTTTGAATTTTGAAGGGAAAAAATTTTCTAAATCACGCGGCTGGGGAATTGATGTAATTGACTTCCTTGAAATATTTCCCCCTGACCCGCTAAGATATACACTGGCAGCTAATCTTCCTGAAAATAAAGATACCGATTTTTACTGGAAAGAATTTCAAGCAAGAAATAATGGCGAACTTGCAGATATTCTTGGCAATTTCATTAACAGAACTTTTACTTTTGCATTCAAACACTTTGAAGGTAAAGTTCCAAAACTTGAAACTTTAGAGCCAATAGATGAGAACATGATTGAACTTTTGAAATCATATCCTCAAAAAGTTGGGAATCTTATTGAACACTTTAAAATCAAAGATGCAGTTTTCGAAATGATGAATCTTGCAAGAGCTGCAAATAAATATTTTAATGACTCTGAACCATGGATTACTATCAAGCAAAATAAAGCAAGATGCGGAACAACTATCAATATTTGTCTTAATACTATTTATACTCTTGCTGAATTATTCGAACCAGTTATTCCTTTCACATCTTCCAAAATATTTAATATGCTTAATGCAGAAAAATGTGAGTGGAATGAATCCGGAAAATTGAATTTAAAAGAAGGTCATAAACTTAATCCTCCAGAAATTTTATTCAATAAAATTGAAGATAAGATTATAGAAGAACAAATTAATAAACTTGGTGCGGTCGATACGGATGTTCAAAAAGACGAAGAAATTACAATAGATGAATTTAAACGTATAAAACTAAAGGTTGCAAAAATTATTGGAGCGGAAAAGGTTAAGAAAAGTGATAAGCTTCTTAAACTTCAACTTGAGCTGGGTAACGAACAAAGACAGGTAGTTGCTGGAATAGCAAAGAGCTATGAACCAGAAGAATTAATTGGGAAAAATGTTTTGATTGTTGCCAACTTAAAACCGGCAAAATTGTTTGGATTGGATTCACAGGGAATGATACTTGCTGTTGATGCTGATGAAGAAGGAAAAGTAAAGATAATCGAAATTGATAGCTCGATTAAGTCTGGCACACTTGCAAAATAATTTATATTCTCTTTTTGAACTAATCTAATTTTTCATTTATGAAGAATAAAAAAGTTGCACCCAGAAACAGAACAATCTTTTTATCTGATTATGAATTGAAAAAATATTCAAAGAAGTTAATCAAACTAAAAAATAAAGCTGAAGTAAAAGATATATTGAATAAAACAATCTGTCAGGATTTATTCACCGTTCTGGATTATCTTCCAGATTCCTTTGTAGATTTACTTTTTGTTGATCCGCCGTATAATCTTAATAAATCTTTTAACAAACTTAAGTTCAAGGAACAATCAATATTAGATTACTCAAGCTGGATTGAACAATTTATAATAAAATTGAAGCGAACTTTAAAACCAACTGCAACAATTTATTTTTGTGGCGACTGGCATACTTCAATTTCAATTCCTTTAGCTTTAGAAAAACATTTTATAATTCGAAACCGAATTACATGGGAAAGAGAAAAGGGAAGAGGTTCAAAATCAAATTGGAAAAATAGTTCGGAAGATATTTGGTTTTGTACTGTTTCAAACAAATATACATTCAATATAGATTCAGTTAAATTGATGAAGAAAGTTATTGCTCCTTACAGAGATGAGAATGGGAATCCGAAAGACTGGTTAGATTCTTCGGAAGGGAATTATAGATTAACTCATCCTTCAAATATCTGGACTGACATTTCTGTGCCGTTCTGGTCAATGCCTGAAAATACAATTCATCCAACTCAAAAGCCGGAAAAATTAATTGCAAAACTTATTTTAGCAAGCACAAATAAAAATGATATTGTACTTGACCCATTTTTAGGTTCTGGAACTACTTCGGTTGTAGCAAAAAAATTAGGAAGAAATTATGTAGGAATTGAGATAGATAAATATTTTGCATCGTTAGCAGAAAAAAGACTTCATATTGCCGAAAAAGAAAAAAAAATACAGGGCTTCGAATACGGCGTTTTCTGGGAAAGGAATACCAAACCTTTCCCTGTATAATTCCATTGACATACTTGAGTTGCAGATTATTACAAAAAGATTTCATTTTAGCTTTGTAAAATATTTGTGATATTGAAATAAAGATAAAATTAGAATGCAAGAAACTTTTTTATGAATAGAATTATTAAAAACAACTAAATAAAATTATTGTGGAGGATTTTAGCTATGCATATTAAAAAAATGTTTTTATTGATGCCTGTTATAATCTCCGTTTTTACTTCCTGTGCTGTTGAACATTCTAAAATTGTTGTTGCAGAATTTGGTAAAAATAAAATTTATATGGACGAGTTTGAAAAAGCATATGCTAAAAATTCCGGCAATATCGAAAATGCTAAACAGGATTCAATAAGTAATTATAAAAAATTTTTAGACCTTTATGTTAATTACAGAATGAAACTCCGTGATGCATTCGTAAGAGGTTATTATTCAGATGAAGATATGCAAAAAGAATTGAATGATTATAAAACAAACATAGGTACTACATTCTATCTTAATGATGAATTAATTAAACCAGGGATTAAACAACTTTATGAAAGAAGAAGATATGAATATCAAGTAGCTCATATAATGTTAAGACCTGATTCTTCGATGAACGAACAACAAACAATTGAATTCGGGAATGAATTAATTAAAAGAATTAACAATGGAGAAGATTTTGAAAAACTTGCCAGAGAATATTCTAAGGACACATACTCAAAAGAAAAAGGCGGTGATGTTGGTTTTGTTACAGCTGGAGAAATTGTAATCCCAGAAATTGAAGATGCAATTTATTCTACTGAACCAGGTAAAATTTATCCACAATTATTAAAATCAAATTTTGCTTATCATATCATTAAAGTTGTTGGGAAAATTCCAAGAAGACATATGATTCGTGCTCAACATATTCTTGCAAGCTCGAGAGATTCTCTCGGTAATGTTGATACATTAAAAGCTTATCAAAAAATCTTAGAAGTACAAAAGAAAATTCAGGAAGGTGCAGACTTTGGTGAACTGGCAATGGAATATTCTGATGATAAATACAGTGCAAAGAATAAGGGTGATTTAGGATATTTTCAGCGTCACCGCATGGTTCCTGAATTTGAAAATGCTGCATTTAAATTAAAGGTTGGAGAAATTTCTCCAATTGTTAAAACTTCTTATGGCTATCACATAATAAAATTGACAGAAGAAAAACCAATCCCAAGTTTTGAAGAAAGCAAAGATGAATTAGAAAAAACATATAAAAATCTGCGTTATAAAAAAGATTTAATGAAGTTAAAACAAAGTTTGATTAAACAGGCAAATCTGGAAATTAAAAAAGATTTATTTGATAGAGTCCTTTCTTACTCCGATTCATTAAAGAATATTAATGACTATTCTCAAAGTGTGATACATTATGAATTAGGAATGGGAGTAATTTTTGAACTAAATAAAAATAAAATATTGTGCGATTCATTATTCAATTATATGAAGGGAAAAGGTGATTATGTTTTTAGAAAATTAAGTTCAGACATGTTGAATGAAGCAATCGAAGATTATGCAGGAGAATTATTAATTAGAGAAAAAGCATTGCAATATGATAAAGTTAATCCAGAATTTGCTTCTTTAATTAAAGATTATGAAAACGGAATTTATCTTTTCAAAATTCTTGAAGAAGAGGTCTGGTCAAAAGTAAAAGTAGATAGCATAATGGCTATGAATTATTATGAAAAGAATAAAGAAAATTTTAAATGGAAAGACAGAGTTGCCTTCAAAGAAATAAGAGTTGATTCTGATTCTTTGGCAAATGTAATTTATAACCAAGCAAAAAGTGGAGTTGATTTTGATTCATTAATGATAAAGTATAATAAAAAATCATCTGCGCGAAGTCAGTCTAAGAACGAGTTAGTTGAAATTGGTGATAATGGTCTTGCTGATGAAGCAAATAAAATTAAAAACATAGGAGATATTTCAGCACCATTCAAAAATGGGAATAATTGGATAATTTTAAAACTGACAAATAGAGAACCATCACGAATTAAAACATTTGCAGAAGTTCGAAATGAAATTATGGGAATTTTACAAGAACTGGAAAGTAAACGTCTTGAAGAATCATATATTAACAGATTAAAAAAATTGTATCATCCAAAATATTATTATGATGAACTTGCTAAAGCATTCAAACAATAAAATATTTTTTGCTTTCTTTGTTCTTTTTATTTTCTTTGGTTGTTCAAAAGAAGAAAGAAAATCAAATGAAATTGTAAGAATAAGAGATGCTGTTCTTACAGAAGATGAGCTAAATATTGCACTCGGCGAAAAATCGAACAATACAAAACTACGAGAACAATTCATAAATGAATGGATTGAAAGAGAAGTTTTGTATCAAAAAGCTATCGAAGAAGGAATTACTGAGGATAAAGAATTTAATTCAATTTTAGAAAGGTCGAAAAAAGAATTGGCAGCTGCATTTCTTATCAATAAAATATTATCTGAAAATACAAATTCGCCTGATGAAGTAGAACTTCGAGATTATTATGAATTATTAAAGGAAGACTTTCGTCTTTTAGATGATTTATATCGCATTAACATTATTTATTTTAATAACTTTGATGATGCTGTAAAATTTAGAACAATTTTAATAGAAAGCGGATGGGATAAAGCATTAAATGCATTTGCTAATACATCTTCAATTATAAGTTCAGAGACCAATAGTTTGTATTATGGATATCAATTACAACCAGCAAGTTTGGCAAGAATAATTTCATTCATGTTGCCAGGTGAAATTAGCATTGTAATCGAAGCAGAAAAAAATAAATATGCTGTAGTCCAGCTCGAAGAAAAATTTGATAAAGGAATTATTCCGCCATTTGAAGTGATAAAAGAAAAAGTAAAAGAAAGATATCAGGTTATAAAAAACAAAGAGTTTATTCAGAATTACATTGAAGAATTAATTTCTGATTATGATGTTGAAATAAAAAGGTAATTAACATGAAAAAAATTTTTTTGGCATTATTGATTAGCACATCAGCTTTTGCACAACAGGTGCTTGATAAAATTGTTGCTGTAGTAGATAATGAAATAATTTTAAAATCTGAATTGGATTTTCGAGCGAATTATGAAGCGGCTCAAAGAAATATGAGTGCACCTGATTCAAATATGCTACGAAATGTTTTGATGCAGATGATAGAAGAGAAACTTTTATATGCTCAGGCTGAACTTGATTCGATTGTTGTTTCTGATGACCAGGTTAAAAGTCAGCTTGATTATCAGATTAATTATTTTATTCAACAATATGGTTCACAAGAAAAATTAGAACAGGTTTATGGAATGCCTGTCGAAAAAATAAAACGAGTTTTAAGAGATGATACAAGAAAAAATCTTATGGCTCAAATGCTGCAGCAAAAGAAATTTGGTGATGTTCAGGTATCACGTAAAGAAGTAGAAGATTTTTTTGAAATGTATAAAGATTCACTTGGTATTGTGCCAGAAAAATATGAAATAGCACATATATTTCAGAATCCAAAAACTGGTGAAAGAGCAAGAAAAAAAGCATATGAACTTGCAAAAACTCTTC
>JARYLX010000067.1 GCA_029907415.1 Melioribacter sp. | reverse complement strand
ACAAAAACATACTGCACATAAACAAAATAGTGTTCAGGCTTCCTAAATACGTCAGGTAATTTTATAATTAAGAATTTGACCTGGTTTTAGCTTGGACATTCCAGCTTGGGAAGTTCTAATTACTATTGCCGTTTTGGATAAATTATCTTCAACATTTTGAGTTGATGAATAAGTTACAGCTAAAAAATTGGGAAGTGAGTTTATTATTTCAGGGAAACTAGTAATCATCGTATAGACAGAAATAGGAGCACGACCGTCAATGATTATCCCATTACCTTCATCCTTAAAATAATTTATGTTGGCATGTAAATATTCCGGCAATTTTATAAAATCATCTATTGATATTGAGCCATTAATCTTAATCGAAATAATTTTATGAGAACCATATTTTGATTGAGCTGAATTTTTCTCCAGTAGAATGTATCTTTTTATAAATGGAGACTTTAAGATTTTTTCAAGAGTGATGTTTAAATTTTTTTTAACAATTTCCGCTAATTCAGCATTCGAATTTTCTGGATGGATAAAATCATTAATGAATGGTAGTTCTTCATTTATAATTTTTTGTTTAATATCAATGCCATCAACTTTTTTGAGAAAATATTTATTATTTATTTTTTCAATGTCTCCTGTAAAACAAATATTTTCTGGCAATTTTTCTTCGATTAATAATGATATAAAAGATAAAATTAAAGGCAGAATATAAGACCTGCCTTGAATATCATAGTTATTCTTTAAATATGAATTCTTTTTCACACCGCATACAATTTCACTAAAATCCCAATCTAAAATCAATAACTCAGGAAATTCTTTTTTTATGTAATTATTCATGAATTCTTTAACAATACTTATCGCATTCGTTTTCCATTCATCATTAATAAAAACATCATCTTGATTATCATTAAATAAAGCAGATTTGATTTTAAGAATTCTACCAGTCCTACTTTTTGTATCCACCAAAGGAAGGTAAGTTTCACCTATGCTGTTTGAGACAAAATCTTTATAATACCTCTCAATTAAATTCTTTTCTTCTTTGAAATGAACTCTATCTTCAAGATTAGAACTATTGATTTTTTCTTCACATAGTTTTATTGCAGAATTAAATTTACCTTCTTGAATCAGTTGAGATATTTGCTCAATCATAATTTATCATAAAGTATGATGTATAAATATTATTATCAACTTTTAATTTTATTTTATAAATAAATTCGTCATTGAATTTTTTATTTATTAAAATTGGAATGCGCTTAGTATCTGGTATATCAATGTTTTCTTTAGCAAAGAATTGTTCTTCATTTTCAGTAATTTCAATTTTATTTATGGTTTTATATTTATCTGTGATAATTATTAAATAGTATTTATTATCAACATTAGAAATTCTTACAATCATATCAGGTATTTTCAGTGGCAATTCAGTTTGATAATTAGAATCTCTTTCTTTTCGCCAGAACTCTAACATTTTTTCTTCTGCTGACAAATCTGAGGCAGCTAATAAAACTGTTTCTTCTACTTCATCATAAATTGGTGAAGGAAGATTGATTATTATTGGTTCGTTATAATCTTCTTCTTGTTCAGACAATGAACTTAAATAAAGTTCTAATGCTTCTTCTCTCAATGGTTCTAATGAGCCAAGCAACTCAGTAATCAATATTTTTTGAACTTCATCGTGCTCAAAGGTTTTAATTTTTAATGAGTCTTTAATCTTTTTTAAAGTTGTATCTTCAACTTTCCCCGCGTAAATTTGAAACCAATAGGTTGTCACAGGACCATCGGTAATACGCAATACAAATCGTTCACGTGGAAAGACCTCTCTTGCAATTTTATCGTTTTTCAATGAAATATCGTTGCTATCTGCCAAATATTTTACTTTCGTTAACAATGCCGCTCTCACAATTTTTTGATTTATAACTTCTGTTATAACAAATTCTAAATTTTTGGCAGGATATTTCCAAAGCTGTCCTTCTTCAAACTTATTTGGAGGATTCAGCATATATTCAATGTATTTGTATTCATTCTTCATTTTATTCTCACCTCTCATTCATCTAATAAATTATATTCATTAGCAATAAAACTCATAAATTTTTCGATGGCATTTTTAAATTCTTCGCTTTCTACATCATAATCTTCACCAAAATTTAAAATTACTATTAAATCATCTATATAATTTTTAACAGTCTGGATTGATAATTTTTTATGAAATTTTTGCAAGAGATATTCACTGATTTCTGCATAAGTGAAATCAGCTTTGTAGTATAAATAAAAACATATTTTGGAATAATCAGCTTTCTTTTTGTTTTGAAAATAGTAATCTATTTTTTTATTACAGTCATCAATAAATTTACTACAATCAATAGGATTTGGGAGTAATGAATCTTCCGTATTTAATTTTTCTTCATTTATTATATGAAAATTATTTACATCCGAATACCTATCAATTTCTTCATCTCTTTCGCAATTGCCTAATGATAATACTGTATATTTACGAACATCACTGTTATCCATTAATATTTCTATTATATCAGAAAGTGATAAGTAATAATTTTCTAAATTTTCTAAAATTTCCTTAACAGCTAAATAAACTGCTTGGTAATTAATTTTGCCAAATCCTTCTGAACTTTTTCTTCTCAGTATATAAAAATTTCTTATTTGAGTGTATTTATCATATAACATTTTTTCTGAATCTGTATTAATTGAATAATATTCCTGCCCAAATTTTTCAATCTTATTTATGTAATTATCGTTTATTAATTTATTAATAGCATCACGAATGGCTGGTTTTAAATTTCTTTCTTCTTCAGTAAATATTGACTTTTTTTCGCTGTTGTAACAAGAATTAATAATTGAGTAAACATAAGAAATAATAACCCTATCATTATCTTCGTTTACAGAAAGTCTTTCCTGCCAGAAAGAGTTTTTTGTAAATGATGTCCATAAATTTTCAATTACATTTTGCTTTATATCATTAAGAATATCATCATAATATTCATTCTTTGATTGAATAAAATTACCTACCATTTTAGTAATTTGTTTGTCGAATTCAATTAAATCATTATGATTTGCAGTATTGGTAAGGATTTTTCTGATAAGGTCTGGAATTCTTTCATTCATAATTGGTTACCAGAATTTCTTTTAGTTTGTCTTTTAATTTGGGACTTAATTCAGTTAATTTTCTTTTTAATAATAAAGCTCTTTTATATTGTTTGAATTTTATTAAAAAGAAAGTTGTTTTTCTTAGATTTTCTGGCGGGACTTTCGCTACTAATATCTTAGGTTCTGTTTTATGGACCTTTGATGTCCCCGGTGCAAATTCTACATAATCATAGTAATAATTATTTATCGTTTTATCTTCTAAAATCAATACAGGTCTATATACATCCTTTACATTTCTTTCTTCCCCGCCAAAATCTACATTACTATCATGAACACTCCATACACTTCCAAGCTCCAGAATTATATTTTCTTTTTCTTCTTCATTAATAACTCTTTTTATTAAACGAACTTCCATTAATTTTATATTTCTATTTGTATTTAATTTCTTCTTTAAATACTCAATTGTATACATTTTTCTATAAAATATTTTTTGAATGTATGCAATCTATAAATTTGATTTTATTAGTCAAATAATTTTTATTAATAATATATCTAAAAAAATTATTTATATGCACGCGACATTAATAAATGAGTCTGAATATGAAATGTTACTTTTAATAATAATATGATTTTAAGAGACATTATAATAAACATAAGTTATTAGAAATAATTTCATAATAAAAATTATAATATGAATACAAATTCAGAGGTAATAATGAAAAAAGTCTTATTTATAATTATTCTCACAACCGAATTAATATATTCTCAAATTCCAGATTCGTTAAAAGGCAAATGGATACCTGGGTTAATTACTGGCTTAGGAATTAATCAAGTATCATTCAATAATTGGGTTAAAGGTGGGGAAAGTTCTATATCGTGGACATTGTATGGAAATTTTAAATTAGAAAATACAACAGATTTATGGACACTTAAACATCAACTAAAAGCAGTTTATGGAAGAGCTAAAATTGGGGAATCTACTTATAAGACAACCGAGAATGACCTTTATATGGAAGATGTATTAACTTATAATGCTGGCTGGGCAGTAAATCCATATTTTTCTAACTCATTACGTACTCAAGTGACTACTGGTTATGATTATAAAATAACTCCGGCTCCTGTAGTATCAAACTTTTTTGACCCTGGATATATAACACAAACACTTGGTTTTGGATATAATAAAATCAGTAATGTTACAACACGATTGGGAATAGCACTTCAAGAAGTTATAACAAATAAATTTTATCAATACACCGACGATTTATCTACACCAGACAAAAAAGAAAAATTCAAATTCGAAACCGGAATCGAATCGGTAACTGATATGAATTTTAACTTAGATAAAAATGTAATGCTCACAAGTAAACTCAGATTATTCTCGAGATTTGAAAGTCTTGATGTATGGGATATAAGATGGGATAACCTAATTGTTGCTAAAGTGAATAACTGGCTAAGTGTGAATTTTACTTATCTACTCATTTATGAAAAAGCACAATCATTCAAAACGCAAACAAAAGAAGCTCTGCAGATTGGTATAACATATACAATTTTATAATTAATAACCTCTAAGTGCCTTTTGGTATAGTAGCTTTTAAGCTTATTTTTATTTTGTAATTATTAAAAAATTAGTAAACATTAAATTGTTTTCTTTTAATATCTTCTATGAATTGTTTGTCATAAATTCTATATCCTACCACATTTTCAAATTCAACAATGTTATATGAATTATCAAAAAATGTTTGATTTACTTTTAAAACTGCACTGATATAACTTTCAATACATTTCTTTTCAATAACTTCAGGATCATAAGAAATTAATTTTATAAAAGGTATTGTAAAAGAATAAACTGTTTGATCATTTTCATCTAATAAACACCCAGAACTAACTATAGCATTCAATATATCTTGAAGTTGATTTTTTGATATGACAATTTTTTTTGCCAATTCATTTTTTACCTCAACCATTGTAGTAGGTTTAACTAAATTTTCAACCGCGTTAATCAAACTTTTTATAATCACATTTCTGAATTGAGGGAAAGGTCTCAATTTTGATTTTTTTAATAATGTAGATAATGATGAGTTATATGAATTGCCCCCGCAAATAATATTTGGTATATTCAAGTTGTGGATTTCAAAATCATGCTCATTAATATTTTTAGTCTGATATATATCAATTGCAGAAGAAGCAGCATCAACATTATCACTTTTAGAAATACTTACATTATCATCTTGAATAGCAAAAATATTGGAAATCCAATTAAAAATATTTTTTTCATTTTTTACAGTAATATCATACAAATCTGTTAATGTTTGGCACAAATTATCATCTAGCCCCAAAATAATTAGAATTGACCTTTCTTTAGGTATCTTTAATAATCTTCTTGTAGAAGAATATCTCTCAATATACGCTTGATAATCACCTGTCTTACACTCAACCCACAACGGGTTACCGTTAATTAAAAAAATATGGTCAAATTCAAATTGATTGCCATTTGGCAGTGTAACTTGAATATTTTGCAGATGAGAAAATTTAATTTTATTCTGTGAAAAGAAAGAATTTAATTTTAAGAAAATAAACCTCTCAAACCATTCACCATTTAAAAAATTTATTACTTTTGGAATTCTTTGAGGTTGAGCTAAAATTGTCCTTGTTTGACGAATATATCTATAGCTCGATAAATATGCATATTCATAAAGCCATGTGCAAAACTGTGTAGTATCTGATATTACTGATTGTGGGTAATCATACAAATTTAATCTTAGTACATTACCATTTGATAAACAGCGCCGAATACCATCATGAAATAGAACTAAATTTTCAAATCGATTTCCTAAAAATAAAGACAATTTATCATGAACATGATCATTATTGTTCAACGATTTGTAATTTATAATTGTTATCCCTCTAGACATTAACCAATAATAAATTGAAGATAAATTTTTATCTTCAATTTCATTTTCAGCTATATTATCATCATTTACTTTTTTAGATGAGGAAGAATTTTCTGTGTTTTCATTTATGTTTTTTTTGATTGGTCCATTTTTATTGTCAGTAGTTTGCATTAACACCAATATCAATTTATGAATATCACTTCTAATTTGCATTAATTCATCAAGAATTAATTCAAGTATATTGGTTTGCTCGTTACTCATTTTATATTACTCCTTAACTAAGAATATAAATGTTACATTGGATTTTAATTATCATTAATTTTTTTCATGAAAATATATTACTCATAAGAAATATCATTTTTTAAGAATATTATAAAAATAGAATTGAGTGAAGAATTAATCTTTAATAATAATCTCTGAACCTGACAAATGAAAACCTTGATAACTTTCCTTCTTGAATTTCAATCACATTTCTTTTTGTAGTTGAAGCAACGGCTTGGATTCCTTTTTCTCTTAATTTGTTTAATAAAACATAAGTAAATGTAAGTTCGCCCATTAAATGGACAGCATTATTTTCATAATTAGCATTTTTAAGAAGAGCTTCAATTTTTTCAAGATATTCATCTGATAACTTTTGGACATAATCTAAACCTTCATCAGGTGGAATTATAGGGAATGGCAAATCAACTATTTTATTATAAATACTTTCAGCAATTTTTTTCTGGTTTTCTTCCCATGTATCTAGAGGATGATTTGTTAAATTAATTAACATAACTCACCTTATAACTTTTTAATATTTCCTGCCCCCAAAAGTGCTGAAGCAACACCATTTGCATTCATAATTAAATTGTGATGTTCCAGGCTTAAACTTGCAGGCAAATCAGAGTAAGATTTAAAATTTCCAGCAATTATTCCTGTATCTTTAATTAAATGAGCTGCTATTCCAAACCAAATTGCTGCTACAGTCAGATTCTGATTTTTTTGTATAAAGTCATTTAACTTATCCCATACTGCATGATGGTTTTCAGGTAAATTATCAATAACTGTCAGCAAAGTCTTAAAAGCTAATCTCATAATAAATTCTAAAGTAAACCCGGCAATAATTGAATGAAACCATATACTTCTGTGCAATCCTAAACCACCCAATTTAATATCAAGATCAGGAACCCCACCTTCTAAATCTGACCCTCCAGAAACAGCATAAAAAATTATTATACCCCACAATATTGAAATTAACATCTCAATCTTTTCTTGTTTTGACATTTTATTTATATACTCATAAGCATTTTTAATTTTATCAGGTAGATTTATTGAAAAATTTATTACACTATTAAAATCATCTTTAAATGCTCTTCTAAAACCTTTTACTTTGTAATCATTAATTTTCTTTTTAAAAAATTCATTCACATCCAAAACAATTTGTTTTTTATTTTCATAAGTATCAATAGCTGAGTTTTTAATCAAAGAAATGATAATTTTATTTATTTCTTTTTCTTTTAGTGAATTTAATGCGAATTTAAGTTCATCAAGAATTTGATTTAAAGTATGAATTTGTGCTGGATTGAATACTGCATCCATAAATAAGCCCTCGTATTTTATTAATTATAAGATATCATTTATATAATTTGTTCGTATTGATTAGGATTTCTTTTCTTTTTTGATTTCTTTTTTGTATAAAAAGAATTAAAACTGAGAGAGCATTTGACATCGTTAAACCCAATATAGCACCAGTTACTGCATCTCCAAATCCCAAAAATGAAATGAAAAAAGCTGTAGCTAATAAATCGATTAAAAAATATCTGCCATAATAAAAAAATAGAAATATGTTAATAAAAAATGCATAAATAGATTGTGCTGAAAAAAGTAAGATATTGTTTTTTTTATTTGGATAATAAATATTGTCAAGAAAAAATCGCAATTCATAATACCAGAAAATAACAGTAAGAATAACCATTGATATACCAAGTAATAATAACGCTGCCATAATATTTTATATTAATTTAAAATTTCAATTGGTTTTCTTTTGCCCCAGATATATTCCCATAAAATACTCTTTGCATATTCTAAAGCGCATTGGTATATATGCTCCTCATTTAATAATAAATTATCTTCAGGCAATTCCATAAAAATACCTATAATCGCGTTTTCTTTATAAATTATATCTTGCAGCATATCTTCAAAAATAACCATAGGCTTAGCATATATTTTCCATTTTTCATTTTCATCTCTACTAACTTTCAAAACAGATAATTCGTAAAATATTTCAAATGGAATTAACAAGTTGAATAAAGCTTCCAAAAATAATTTTTGCTTATCTGATAAATATTGAAGATTATTAATTGTTATATCGTAATTATTATTATTATTCATAATTGAATCTCATAATTCTTTTGACATACTAGTAGGCGAAAAACGAAATATTTCTAATTTTCTTTTGAATTATTTTCACCATTAGAATTATTATCAAGAAATGGTTCAATAAAAATCACATAAATTATAAGAGCTATAACAATTAAGACATATATAAAGGGGGCAATTAAGCCAGCAAATAATAAAATAAAACCTGTAAGAATAATTTTATCAACTTGTAATTTCATTTTGCTTCATATAAAATTAATTCAATAAAATAAATTCTAATTTTAGATTAAGTTTTATATCAATATATGAGATAGAAGCAATAAAATTTTCTAAATTTTTTAAAAAAATTAAATAACAAAAAGATATGCATCAAAAATTAAATAGATAAAATACAACTTTGACTAAAAAACTCTATAACGAAATGATACTTTTAATATTATAATAAACTCACATTTTGATTTTGAAATAATGTAAAATACTGATAACCAAATTCTTATACACTTTTTAGACTGCTGCAAATATTTTTATTGACAATAAAATTGAAGACGTTACTTTTTCTGATGTACTTTCATCTTTTATAATCATTAACAAAATAACAACTTTGTTAATTGGTGTTATTTATTATCTCCTAATATTTAACATCAATAACAGCAACCGAAAATGGTAATACTTTTGTATATAATTACTTGAGTAATGCTAACACCAAAGTGTTGATAAAACTCTCAAAGGGAATTTTGTGGCCGTCTTTCTGTGCTGTGATTTTTCTGAGTCCGTCTCTCAAATAAACAACAGAATATTCCTGTTGTGCTATTTGTTGAGCTATGTTGTCATTCTTCGAAAAGTATTCTGACTCGATTATGACTTCATCAAGTCCATACTTTGCAAGGTCAAAAAACATGGGTCTGTATTGACCCATTTTCTCATTTGTGTCGATTGGACATATTTTGGCTTTTGAATACATAATACCTCCTGTTTTGATTGTGATTGAATAGGGGGTGGGCTCGCAGTGAAATTTCAATGGGACTCCTTAAGCCCACTTGATTAAGACCTGGTGTTGTAGAGCGAGAGGGGTTGTATAGAGGGTTAAATTAAATCAGAATAAAAAATACGAAAACAAGGTGCAGGTGAAAATTAGTGAATTTAGATGTTGAGAAAACAGCTCAAAATCGCAGGGAAATTCTCAAACCCCCGTTCAAAAAAGTAGACAGTGAGTGGCAAAGAGGTCAAAAATTGCGAAAACAGTTCAAAATCGAAACTCAAACCTCCCAGCATTTTTAAAGAAAAATAGGTTTGAGAAAATTTTCTTAAAAATTTATCAACAAAGTACTTGATTTTGAATTAAAAATGCATATTTTAGCACATAGAAATATACTGTTTGAATCGAACCATAGTGGAATTGTGACGGAACTATTTTTTTCTTTTCTGCTAAAGATAATTCCAGTTTGAATCGAACCATAGTGGAATTGTGACCAATTCGTTGTAATAAAGATTCTGTTTCTGGAAGTCCAATTGTTTGAATCGAACCATAGTGGAATTGTGACTGTGGCCACTGTATTACTGGTCAAGTGGGGTGACCAGCGGTTTGAATCGAACCATAGTGGAATTGTGACATGCCGTAAAATTTTCAATTGATTTGCTAATAATAGTTTGAATCGAACCATAGTGGAATTGTGACATAACAATACCAAAGTGTCGGCAGAAACTATCAAATGGGTTTGAATCGAACCATAGTGGAATTGTGACTGCCACCATATCTTTATGGTGACAATTAAAGAAATTAAAGTTTGAATCGAACCATAGTGGAATTGTGACCAAGGGCAGGACAACCTGCACCTTGCTTCAAGAGAGATTGGTTTGAATCGAACCATAGTGGAATTGTGACTGATCCCCGCATTATTGCTGTACATATTTATTTTTAGTTTGAATCGAACCATAGTGGAATTGTGACATGAGAACTATCAGTTCGAATGTGCTGAAAGATGGACTGTTTGAATCGAACCATAGTGGAATTGTGACTTTCTTTTTATTTATTCTAAATTTTGGCCCTCCTCATTCCGTTTGAATCGAACCATAGTGGAATTGTGACATATTTCGCAGTTTCAGGTTTGATGTCGGGGGGTATGTTTGAATCGAACCATAGTGGAATTGTGACGTAACCGTTGTGGTTATCTTTGGGAGACTGCTAAGGTTTGAATCGAACCATAGTGGAATTGTGACTTTGTATAACTTATAAGCTTCTTCAAAAAAACCAATCGTTTGAATCGAACCATAGTGGAATTGTGACTCTTTGACCGTCGAGTCAATGACTCTTTCTAAATTCGTTTGAATCGAACCATAGTGGAATTGTGACCAATAACTTCATTTTTCTAATATTTTCTTTCATAACATGTTTGAATCGAACCATAGTGGAATTGTGACTGATTCTTCAACAACTAAAGTTAAATTACCTAAAACAGTTTGAATCGAACCATAGTGGAATTGTGACCGGCCGCTATTTTATTTAATCCGTTTTTTGACAAAGGTTTGAATCGAACCATAGTGGAATTGTGACTGCCCCGACACGCTGCAGAGCGATATCTTTTGACTCGTTTGAATCGAACCATAGTGGAATTGTGACCTCAGCCCCCACAAAGTTGATAAAATTTCTGCACATTGTTTGAATCGAACCATAGTGGAATTGTGACTATTCCACCAACCTTCGATACATTTTTGGGGAATTGTTTGAATCGAACCATAGTGGAATTGTGACTTTTGATAGTCGAGATTATCTTCGAGCTGTGGTTTAGTTTGAATCGAACCATAGTGGAATTGTGACTCGAGAATGCAAAGTTTTGTAAGTAAAACAGCTTTTTAGTTTGAATCGAACCATAGTGGAATTGTGACCTAATTATTTTGACTCCAAATTTTTTTAAAAAAAAGGTTTGAATCGAACCATAGTGGAATTGTGACCGCATTGGCCTTGCGGATCATCTGGTTTTTAATTTTGTTTGAATCGAACCATAGTGGAATTGTGACGCTTTGACATCCGGAGCTTCCTTGAGAGCACATTCGTTTGAATCGAACCATAGTGGAATTGTGACAAGTTGATATAAAGCTATAATTTTGTGCGTCTATATCAGTTTGAATCGAACCATAGTGGAATTGTGACGTTTCATCGTACCCTACGTAGGTACGAATGTTAAAGTTTGAATCGAACCATAGTGGAATTGTGACCTGTTGCCGTCGAGATAAATTTCCTCCACGGCAATTGTTTGAATCGAACCCCTGTTCGCCTCTGGCGAAATAGTGGAATTGTGACGGTGATAAAGAACAATTATCTCCCGTAACAGAAGAGTTTGAATCGAACCCTTGTTCGCCCCTAGCGAAATAGTGGAATTGTGACTTGTAGTTTTTAAGAATTAAGAGTAATGCATAATGAAGAAATTCGGTATCTTAATTGCAGTAATACTGGCTTTAGCACCAATAATTTTAATTGGTCAATTAGGCATATTGTGGATAGTATTTCTTACCCCTGTTTTTTTTACTCTGTCAAAGAAAGCCTTAAATGCAGCTATGGAAGATGATGAGGACGGAGATGCTGAAAATACAAACAACGATGAGGAAGTAAATTATAAACGCAGAAACTAATAAAGACAGTCGTTTTACTTC
>JARYLX010000066.1 GCA_029907415.1 Melioribacter sp. | reverse complement strand
AACTATCGCGAAGAGCTAACTGTGTATAACACCCCCCTAAAGTCAACAATGGAATCAATAACAATATTTTAACTAAGGTTTTCATTTTCTACACCCCTTTTTCAATTTCTTTGACAAAAATTATGCCTCAATAAGTTTAAAAGAAATGCTAAAAAGAAAGGACTAATAAATTTATTGTATATTTTTATGAACTTATATGTTCGATTTATAGAACACTTAGAAAATCGATTTTACATATTCAACTACAATACCTCTATCAGCTCTACTACTGTTAAACTTTTTATTATCAAGTAAATCTCTGAGATTAATTCCTATTGTAAATCCATCAGCTGCAGACCATCTCAAACCCATATTTAAATAGCCATTTCCACTACCGAGTGATAATCCAGTATTATCATTTACTGCAAAATCATATTCGCAGACTAATGATATTTTTTTACCAATTGTTTTTTCAAAACCAATAGCTAAATTTAAGTCTTTATCGTTATCGTCTCTTTCCAGAGAATAATTTACTGAGCCATGCAAACTTAAGTAACCAAAGAATTCAAAATTTTTTGATGCTGCTGCAAAAAATCCAGTAGATTTTATTTGATATCTATTTAAATCTTTGTTAAAAGTTCCTTTACCTTGAGAATCAAAGCCAAATGTTACAGCGGGTGAAGTTACAGTTTCGTCAATTAATCTTATACGAACATTTACGGCCGGCAATTTATACCAATCAATTTTTCCCTGTCCAATTATGTTACTACCTCCGTAAGATATTCCAATACTAAAATTATCAAACACACCAACTTCAATTTTTGAAATAACTACTCCAAGAGGCATCATATCTAATGATACTCCAACAACACCTTTATCGAGAACACCTGCTGTAGGGATATCAATTAAATTTCTGCATTCATATTTTGCATCAGTACCAGAAGTGCCCTGAGATAATATTTTGACTGATAATGTCGTTAAAAAAAGAAAGCAGAGAAAAATATTTTTCTTCATAACTTTATCTTTACAATTTTTAGTATAAATAATACTACATTTTTTTCTTAATAACTAAATATTTTTTTGATTTGTTGGATTTACTTTTTCCTTTTGAATGTAGTTCCCTCTTTGCTATCCTGAAGTATAATTCCAAGTTTATTTAATTCATCTCTAATAAAATCTGACAGTGCATAATTTTTTTCTTTTTTTAATGCAAGTCTAACATTAATTAATAGTTCTATTAATTTATCTTCGATTACTTCCGATTTTTTATTTTCATACAATGAATCAAAATGAATTATGCCCAGAACATTTTCGGCTGTATCTTTAAGAAATTCTTTTACATTATTATAAAATTCAGAATTTATTTTTTCATTTTCTGAAATTAATTTATTTACATTCTTCACAAAATCAAAAATTACTGCAACCGCTTGCGGTGTATTGAAATCATCGTCCATTACTTTTTCAAATTCTTCATAATATTTTTTAAAATCAAACTGCTGAGAAATTTCACCAGTTACTGGCTTTTGGAGTTCCATTTCAACTTTCTCAGCAAGATTTTTAATTTTTTCAACTCCTTTTTCAGCCGCCGAAAGCAGTTCTTCACTAAAGTTTAGGGGACCTCGATAATGTGTTTGTGCAAAGAAAAGTCTAATTGCTTCTGCCGAATATTTTGAAAGAATTTCTCGCGCAGTAAAGAAATTGCCAAGAGATTTTGACATCTTCTCATAATGAATTGTAAGAAAGCCAAAATGAATCCAGTATTTTACAAATTTTACTTCATTAGCTGCTTCACTCTGTGCTATTTCATTTTCATGATGTGGAAAAATTAAATCATTACCTCCAGCATGAATATCAATTGTTTTACCCAAATGTTTACAACTCATCGCAGAACATTCAATATGCCAGCCGGGTCTACCTTTTCCCCATGGACTATCCCAGCTTGGTTCGCCTTCTTTTGCTTTTTTCCATAAAACAAAATCAAGTGGATTTCTTTTGGATTCATTAACTTCAACTCGTGAACCAGCTTCAAGCTCTTCAATATTCTTACCGCTCAGTTTTCCATAATCCTTAAATTTTGTTATATCGTAATAAACATTACCATCAACATTATAGGCATAACCTTTTTCTTCCAGTATCTTTATCATTTCAATAACATCTTGTATTGATTCAGTAGCACGAGGGTTTTTAACTGCAGGTTTAATTCTTAATTTTTGAATATCTTCATAAAATGCGCTGGTAAAAAATTTAGCTATTTCTTCTGTTGATTTATTATTTTCTTTTGACTTATTAATAATTTTATCATCTATATCAGTAATATTCATAACGAAATCTACATTAAAACCTTTATACTCAAGATACCTCCTTATAATATCTGCCATGATAAAAGATCGAGCATTTCCAATATGAAAATAATCATATACTGTTGGACCACAAACATAAAAGGTTACATTAGGCGGGTTGACCGGAATGAATTCTTCTTTAATTTTAGAAAAAGTATTATAGATTAACATTATTATTCCAAAATTTGGGAAAAAATATACAAATAGTGCACAGTTTATACAAATTTAATTATGGAATGAAATTTGGTATAAAATACGATAAAAAGATAATTAAACAAAAAATAAAATTAGACTTTGACATCTTTGTTCTATTTTATATTTTAATAAAGAAAAAAAACAAAGATATCTTAATAACTTGAAAATTTGGTTATTTAATTTAACTTCTTAATCAAAGGAGGAACCTTTATGATTCGAAAACTTACAATTATTTTATTTGCGTGTATTCTCTCGACTACTCTGATGGCTCAAACAGTTAAATTAGATTTTCAGCCATTTGGAGTATCACCGAGAGATGTAGCAAAATCTACCACCGATATATACACTTATCCATATAATGGCTTAACAAATGTCGGTGTAGGAACATTAATGTATTTTAAGGCATCAATTACAGGGAAAAAATTTGAAAATCCAGTTTACACAATTACACGCAAACCCGCAGGTTCCACTGCAATAATTGGAGCCGATAAAGATATTAAAAATGATTCAACTCAAGTTGTAACATTCACACCCGATAAACTTGGAGTCTATGAAATAACAGTTACAGAAGGTTCTTATTCTAAATCTATTGTTTTCAATTCAGCTAAATATTTAGGTTATACAAACACAATAGTTAATGGTGTTGATAAAAAAGTAAATTGCCAAACTTGTCATCCATCTAAAGTAAGTGATTGGGAGAAAAGTAAGCATGCTACTATTTTTACCAGAGCTATGAAAGCAACACCAGGATTAAGTGGACCTACAGATCATTACGCTCCATATTGTGTGCCATGTCATACAACTGGATATGATGCAAATCCAACTGCGGTTAATGATGGATTTGACGATTTAGGTTTTGTTTACCCTGCTAAAATTACACCAAATACATACGATACATTATTAGTAAAATTTCCAGATGCAATGAAGAGAGCTAATGTCCAATGTGAAAGCTGTCATGGACCAGGAAGTGGTCATTTAGGAGTAACTCAAGATTCAAGAATGCAAGCAACATATTCAGCTGATGCTTGTGCTTATTGCCATGATTCAGGCACATACCATATTTTCCCTGAACAATGGGATGCCTCTGTACATTCAGGTGCTACATCCTATCCAACTGGTCCTGGAAGAGAAGATTGCGTTCCATGCCATACTGGTAAAGGTTTTGCTCAATATGTAAATGGTATTACAAAGGCAGACCCATATTTTGATGCTTCATATACACCAATTACATGTTCAGGCTGCCACGATCCGCATAGCGCAGAAAATAAATATCAATTAAGAAAACTAGAAGTTGAATTACTTGCACCTAATAATACAACAATTAAGATTGATGAAAGTAATGCAGGAACTGGGGCACTTTGCTTCAATTGTCATAAATCAAGAGCTGAAGCTAATGCATCATTAAAAGGAAATATTACAGTAAGATTTGGTCCTCATTATGGTCCTCAAGGTGATATATTAGTAGGAAATAATATGTTAGAACTTGCTGGAGTAAAGTTAGCAAAATCGAATCACTTTGGTGCTGTTCAGAAATCATGTGTCAGATGCCATATGTACACTGGAAATGTTCTCTCTGGAGGAAATGTAATTCAATGGGGTGGACATTCATTCAGTATGAGTACATTTAAGAAAGATGAAAAAGGTAATTTTATACTTGATTCAAATGGCAGAAAAATTCCAGATAAAGATAATATGGAAGCTTGCGCTCAATGCCACGGTAGTACATTTGGAACCTCATTCGAAGATGTTAAATTCTTCCTAAATGGTAATGGCGACCACGATAATGATGGTGTAGTTGAGGGACTACAAAGTGAGGTTAAGGGGATGATTGAAAAAATTATGGCTGCTTTACCACACAAAGCAGATGGAACTCTTGATGGCCCAAAATCAAGCTGGACACAAGATCAACTTAGTGCTTACTGGAATGCAATTACTGCAAAAAATGATAAGAGCAACGGTATACACAATCCCAAATATATTATTACTGCTTTGAAAGGTGCTATGAATTTACTTGGCATTCCTACAGATGTAAAATCTGACGAACTAACAATTCCAAGTGAATATGCACTCTTCCAAAATTATCCAAATCCATTTAACCCAACAACATACATCAGATTCCAGCTTCCAAAAGAATCTAATGTTAAATTAACAATTTATGATGCTATAGGAAGAGAAATTGTAACTCTCGTTAATAACAGATTAAATGCTGGAACTCATACAATTGAATGGAATGCAAAGAACATGGCATCTGGTGTTTATCTTTATAGAATTGAAGCTGATAATTTTGTTAAAACAAACAAAATGTTATTACTCAAATAATCTTCATTTTACCTCCTTCTTAAACCCTCTGCCTAAAAAACAGAGGGTTTTTTTATATCCAAAAGAGAAATTGTTTTTATATTTTTGTAAAAAATTTAATATAAAATGAGAGTTGAAAAAGATTCATTAGGTGAACTACAAATACCAGAAGATGCACTTTATGGAATTCATACTTTAAGAAGTGTTAACAACTTTCCACGAAGCAACGAAAGAGTTAATCTTCATTTAATCAAAGCCTATTTTCAGGTTAAACTTGCTGCAGCCGAAACAAATTACAAATGCGGCATTCTCTTAAAAGAAAAATATGAGGCAATATCAGAAGCAATTCAAGAATTAATTAAAGAAACGGAAGCCTGCATCAAAGGCAATTTATCTTCCATTTACGAAAAAATAATTGTCGATCCATATCAAGGAGGCGCAGGAACATCTCTTAATATGAACATCAACGAAGTTATTGCAAATACTGCATTACAAATTTCCGGCAAAAAGTATGGTGAATATGATTATATTCATCCAATTGATGATGTGAATATGAGTCAATCTACAAACGATACTTTCCCTACTGCGCTAAAAATTGCTTCGATAAATTTACTAAGAGAATTAGCAGATTCGTTTGCTACTCTTCAAAATGCATTACAGAAGAAGGAAGATGAATTTAAACACATTTTAAAGCTTGGAAGAACTCAATATCAAGATGCTGTTCCAATAACACTTGGACAGGAGTTTGGTGCTTATGCTCAGGCAATTGCTCGAGATAGATGGAGACTATATAATGCAGAAGAGAGATTGCGTTCTGTAAATCTTGGCGGAACTGCTGTAGGAAATTCTATTTCCGCAACAAGAGAATATGTTCTTAATGTAAATAATATATTGAAAAAGATTACAAAATTACCAATTGCAAAAAGTGAAGACCTTATAGATGCAACACAAAACCTTGATGTATTTGTTGAAGTTCATGGACTGGTTAAAGCAGGTGCTGTAACAATAATAAAAATATGTAACGACATAAGATTTATGTCCAGTGGTCCAAATGGAGGAATTGGAGAAATTAATATTCCACCAAAACAAGCAGGTTCAAGCATTATGCCTGGAAAAGTAAATCCTGTTATTCTTGAAAATACTATTCAAATTTGTGAACTTGTTAAAGGTCATGATATTATTATATCAAATATTGCTGGAAGTGGACATCTTGAACTCAATCCATTTGTTCCATTATTGGCTCATGTATTTTTGAAATCACTCGAAATGCTTCGTGACTCAAATATAAATCTTGCTCAAAATTGTATTGAAGGAATTACCGCAAATGAAGAAAGATGTAAAATAAATTTAATCAATAGTTCAGCGATTGCGGCATCATTAATCACTACTTTTGGATATGATGTAATTCAAGAATTAGTAAAATATGCTTATGAAAATAAAATCCCATTTGTAAAAGCATTAATGAAAAGCAAGTTGCTCGACGAAAATCAATTATATAAAATTATATCAAAAGATTTAGGAGTCAACCTTGAGTAAAGCAGCACAATCCGAAAGAACTCATATAGCATTTGTTGGAAGAAGAAATGTTGGCAAATCTTCTTTGATGAATAAATTTATTGGTCAAGATCTTGTAATTGTAAGTGATATTCCAGGTACAACTACAGACCCGGTTAAAAAAGCAATGGAACTTCTTCCTTTTGGTCCAGTAGTTTTAATTGATACAGCTGGAATTGATGATACAGGTGAACTTGGTGAAAAAAGAATTTCTAAAACAATTAAAACTATCACTGAAGTTGATTTTGCCATCCTTGTTTTAGATTCACAGCAAAAATTAACACATCATGAAATAGAATTAATTGAGAAATTAAAAAACTTCAGTGTTCCTTTTCTTACCGTAATAAATAAATCTGATTTGGGAATTAACTACGATTTGATAAACGAGCTACAAAAATTTGGAATAAAATATCATCCCGTTTCTTGTTTAACAGGTAATGGGATTTATGAATTAAAAGAAAAGGTATCTCAACTTTTACCAAGAGAAGAAGATATCCCACTGATAGGAGATATTGTCAAACAGCATGATTTAATTGTTCTTGTTGTTCCAATCGATTTAGGAGCTCCCAAAGGCAGACTAATAATGCCACAGGTTCAAACAATTCGGGAAGCACTCGATGTAGATACAATTGTTGTTGTGGTAAAAGATAAAGAATTAAGAGCAGCTCTGAGTAAATTAAATCAAGCACCGAAATTAGTTGTTACTGATAGTCAGGCAATTATGAGAGTAATTGCAGATGTTCCAGATGATATTCTTCTTACAACTTTTTCAATTTTGATGGCAAGATATAAAGGAGATATTTTAGAATACATAAGGGGACTCAAAAGAATAGAAGAACTTGAAAATGGCGATAAAGTTTTAATTGCCGAAGCATGCACTCATCATGCACAGGAAGATGATATTGGGAGAGTAAAAATTCCGCGCTGGCTTAGACATCATACAAAAAAGAACATAGAAATTGATATTGTTAGCGGTCATGACTTTCCAGAAAATTTATCTAATTACAAATTAATTATTCATTGCGGTGGTTGCACACTTACACGAAAAATGATGCAAACAAGAATTAAACAAGCAAGATACATGGGAATTCCAATTGTAAATTATGGTGTGGCAATTTCATATCTTCATGGTGCAATACCAAGAGTTCTTGAACCATTTCCAGAAGCAATTGCTGAGTGGGAAAAATCATTTCAGCGGATTAACATTTAATATTACTCATTTCTTAATTTCTCTAACAACATTTTCATATCTTCAGGAAGGTCAGAATCAAGAAAAACTTTTTCTTTTGTATGTGGATGAACAAAACCAAGAGTTTTTGCATGCAGCGCTTGGCGTTTCATAATTTGAAGTAAATTTTCAACTCTGCTTTTAATTTTAGGAAGATTAGAACCATATACAATTCTTCTTCCGCCATATGTTGGATCACCAAAAACCGGATGTTTAATATGCGACATATGAACTCTAATTTGATGTGTTCGCCCAGTCTTTAATTTTAATTTTATTAACGAAGCAAATTCAAACTCCTCAATTACTTCATAAAATGTGTGTGCATATCTTCCCTCGATATTACTCACAGTAAAAATTTTTCGATCTTTTTTTGACCTTGCTATATTTCCTATAACTTCTCCTTTTTTTTCATCAAACAATCCCCAGCATACTGCCCAGTATTCACGGTCAATTGTATGAGCAGAAAATTGTTTGGCAAGTTGAGCATGTGTCCATTCATCTTTTGCAATCAATAAGAGTCCGCTTGTATCTTTGTCAATTCTATGAACAATTCCAGGTCTGCCCGGCTCATTAAGTTTGCTCAACTTTTGAGTATAATGCAGTAATGCATTTACAAGCGTTCCACTATAATTCCCTAATGCTGGATGAGCTACCATTCCTGCCGGTTTATTTACAACTATTATGTAATCATCTTCATAAACAATGTTTAATGGAATATCTTCTGGTTCAGTTTCTTCAGGCCGTGGAGTTACTGGAATTGTTATTTCAATTTTATCACCGGGACAAATTAGATAATTTGGTTTGACAATTTTATTGTTAACAGTAACATGATTTGATTTTATCAACTTTTGAATTCTTGATCGAGTAGCATTTTCAACTGAATTGGCTAAAAAAATATCTATTCTTTCTTTTCTTTTGCCCTCTGGAATTTCAATTTTAATTTTCTTCTCGGTTATTATCTTCGACATTTTTTACAATTGGGTTAGTAGTCTCAAGCTCAAGATTTTCATTTCTACTAAATTCATCTGTCGCTAATAATTCTTTTTCTCCTTCAGTTTTTTCTTCAACAGATTTATGAAATATGATTAAGAGAATAACACCTATTGATACCGAAGCATCTGCAATATTGAAAATAGGCCAGCGGTCGTAAGTTCTTCCAAAAATTGTAAAATCAAAAAAGTCTACATTAAAAAAATCTACTACTCTACCATAAAATAATGGCGCATAACCATAAATTACCCCATAAAAAGTTCTATCAATTAAATTTCCTATTGCTCCGCCAAGAATTAATGCAAGTGCAAATCTTACAATAAATTTTTGATTTCTCGATTTATATAAATAATAAAATATTCCAATGCTTGCTAAAAGAGAAAAAATAGATAGAATTAATTTTGATGAGTTACTAACATCTATTCCAAATGCCAAGCCTGGATTTTCGACAAATGTTATCTTAAAAAAATCTCCTATAACATTTATACTCTGACCATAATCCATACCATTTGCTTTTATATTCAAAAAAGGAATAGTTCCGCCTTTAACAAAAAATTTTGAAACCTGATCAATAATTATTACAATTAATGTTGTATAAAGAACTTTCAAGACTTTTACCTATTATGTTGTTTTCATTTTTTGTTTCACCTGCAGACAATGCTGAGTATGAGGCACTGCCATTAATCTTTCTTTTGGAATTAATGGACATGTTGGACAAAGATTTTGTGGTTCATCAATGCACTCAATACAAATTCCATAAGTCCCATTTTCAATTCTTTGTAGAGCATCATCGAGATAACCCAAAAATTTATTTTCACGTTGAGCCCATAGATACAGTTTTTCTCTTTCCATTGCATCGGTTCCTTGTTCTGCCATGTGAAGAGAATATGGCGAATTTTCATTTACATATTGCCCTGTTGTGGGGTCCATCATTTGTTCCTTTAATACTTGAAGCTGTTCAATTATTTCATTTCTTTTTTCAAGAATAATTTTTTTGAACTCTTCTAAATCTTTTTTTGAATATCCCTGAATCTTTTTCACTTTTTTTGTTGGTGAAATTACTTCCACATGCTTACCTTTTTTCATGGTTATCTTCTTATTATTTTCATTTGATTTTGACATTATTTTCCCTTTCTTTGAATTTGATTTGCTCGCTGATTTTTTTGTTGTCTTAGATTTTACAGCGGTTTTCTTTTTTGTCTTTTTATCTGTCTTTTTTGCCATAACTCCTCCTAAGCTTCAGAATTATAATTATTTTGCTTTGCAATTATTATCTCACATTCATAATCGCCTATTTGCCATTTTTGTTTATAGCCATTCATATTACCTTCATATCGAATTGATTCCGCTAAAACTTCGTTTGAAATATAATCAGAAAATTTTTGAATATAGCCCAAAAATTTTTCGTCTCCATAAACATCAACAAAAATTCTATCCACCACATCAAAACCTGCATCTTTTCTCATATTCTGAACTCGATTTACAAACTCGCGTGCATATCCTTCAGCAATTAAATCTTCTGTTAGCTCAGTATCAACTGCTACTGTAACTCCTTCTTCACTTTCTACAAACCAGCCTTCTATTTCGTGACTTACAATTTCGACATCTTCCAAAGTAATTTGAATGTTTTGTCCTTCAACTTCTAAATCTATTTTACCTGATTTCTCAAGTTCTGCTATTAAATTTTTATCGAGCTCTTTAATTACATTGGTTAATGCTTTTACAAGTTTACCATATTTTGGACCAATTACTTTAAAATTTGGTTTTGCTGTTTTGTTTACAATCGAAGAATCATCTTCAAGAACAATTAATTCTTTGATATTGACTTCTTCAAGAATCACATCCTGCATTTTTTTGAGTGCATCTTGTTTTTCTTTTTCAACAGCTACCATTATTTTTCTTAATGGTTGACGAACCTTCAAATTATGCTTTGCTCTTATCGAACGAGTCAGATATACAACTCGTTGAGCAACGTCCATCTTTTCTTCAAGTTCTTTATCGAAGTATGACGGCTGTGGAAAATCTGCAAGATGAACAGATTCATAATTTTCTTTTTTAGCAACACTATTGAGATTTTGATAAATTTCTTCTGCAATAAATGGTGCAAATGGAGCAGTTAATTTTGCAATTGTAATAAGGCATTCATAAAGAGTTTGATAAGCTGATAATTTATTTTTATTGATTTCGGATTTCCAGAATCTCCTTCTGCTTCTTCTTACATACCAGTTAGATAATTGGTCAATTGTAAAATTAGCAACCTGTCTTGCAGCTTTTGTAACATCATAATTATCCATCAGTTCTTCATATTCTTTGACAAGAGAACTCAATTTAGAAATTATCCATCTATCAATTTCAGGACGTTCGTCATAAGGAATTAAATCTTCACTGAAATTGAACTTATCTATATTTGCATAAAGTGCAAAAAATGAATATGTATTTATAAGAGTTCCAAAGAATTTTCTCTGAACTTCGAGAACACCTTCTTCATCAAATAGCGTAGGTTTCCATGGTGGACTTGTAGTAATAAGATACCATCTTGTTGCATCTGCTCCATACTTATCAAACAAATCGAATGGATCAACTGTATTGCCTCGAGATTTAGACATTTTCTGTCCTTCTTTATCGAGTATCAATTCGTTCACAATAACATTCTTAAAAGCAATGTTGTCAAAAAGCATTGTTCCAATTGCATGAAGAGTATAAAACCATCCACGTGTTTGGTCAATGCCTTCACAAATAAAGTCTGCTGGATATTTATTCTTAAAAGTTTCTACATTTTCAAATGGATAATGGAATTGAGCAAACGGCATAGCTCCACTGTCAAACCACACATCAATTAATTCAGGGGTTCTTTTATAAATTTTGCCATTTCTCTCAAATTTAACTTCATCAACAAATGGTTTATGAAGGTCAATTTCTTCTTCTGGTAAATCTTTAACTAAAATTCTTTTCCCATCTCGTTCAACAAAACCTTCTTTCAATTCAGCAATAGAACCAATTGCAAACATATCTCCATCATCATTAATCCAAATTGGAAGTGGAGTTCCCCAATATCTATCGCGAGATAATGACCAGTCTTTATTTTCCTCAAGCCAATTTCCAAATCTTCCCACTCCTACTTCCGGAGGATACCAGTTTATAGTTTTATTCAATTCAATCATTCTTTGAGCAACTTGAGTTGTGCGAATATACCAGCTATCGCGTGCATAATAAATCAATGGGTTGTCGCATCTCCAGCAATGAGGATAAGAGTGCATGTAATCATTTGTTGCTCTGTAGATAAGACCTCTTTCTTTAAGATTACGAATTATATCAGGGTCAACACCTTTTTCTTCATGAGTTTCGAACTGAATTGTTTTAATTAATCTGCCGGCAAAATCTTTAACTTCTTCTGTAAATCTTCCGCTCTTTGTTACTGGCTGAATAAATGGCAGATCATAT